>DPZW01000062.1:1876-6110 GCA_003536545.1 Rhodospirillaceae bacterium | reverse complement strand
GTTTCTTCCAGCAATTCAGCTTTTAAAATTTTAATGCGGTCTTCGCCAATATCAAAATAAACCCCGGGCCAGGGATTTAAGGCGCGCACCATGCGACCAATGTGATGGGCATCCGATTTCCAATCCACCTGGCCTTCTTCCTTGCGCAGTTTTTCGGCATAGGTCACATCTTTTTCATCCTGTGGCATAGGCATGATGCGGCCTTCGTTCAGATCGCTAATCACTTTATTAATTTCACGCGCGCCAATCTTTGCCAGTGTTCCCTGCAGTTCCTCTGCCGTCATGGTTTCGTGAATAACCGTGCGATAAGTTTTCAGCATCTTGCCGGTATCAAGGCCTTCATCCATTTGCATAAAGGTAATCCCGGTTTCCTGATCGCCCGATAAAATTGCGCGTTGGATAGGTGCCGCACCGCGCCAGCGCGGTAAGGCAGAAGCATGAATATTGATACAGCCCAGGCGTGGCGCATCCAGAATGGCTTTGGGCAAAATCAAGCCATAGGCAGCAACTACGGCGATGTCTGCGTTCAGATTTTTAAATTCTTCCTGAGCTTCGGGCTTTTTAAGTGAAGTGGGCGTAAAGACAGGAATATCAAATTTTTCTGCCAGTTGCTGGACAGGCGATGGGGTAATTTTATGGCCGCGGCCAGCCGGGCGGGGCGGCTGGGAATAAGCAGAGATCACCTGATGCGGGCCATCAATCAATGCGCCCAAAGCCCATTCAGTGAATTTCGGTGTTCCCATAAAGATGATTTTCATGCGCGACATGCAGATGACTATAGCACGTCAAATTCTTTTTTCATCTTGGTAAATTTTTTAATTGCCATATCGCGTTTGAGTTTTGAGACATAATCCCACAATAATACACCGTTAAGGTGATCAAATTCATGCTGCAGTACGGTGGCAGTAAAGTTTTCTGCCAGCATTTCTTGTGATTTGCCGTCACGATCGAGGTATTTCACGCGCACGGACGCGGGACGTTCAACCTCCACGTAATAATCCGGCAGTGACAGGCAGCCTTCTTCAAAAATATTCAACTCTTCACTGCGCCAGATGATTTCGGGATTGATCATCACCATTGGCTGCGGTGATTGATCTGCTTCGCCGCGCGCAGGGTCCATCACTAAAATGCGCTGTGAAATACCAACCTGCGGCGCGGCAAGTCCTACGCCGCGCGCGATATACATCGTCTCGAGCATATCATCGAGGAATTTCCGGAGATCATCATCCACTTTATCAATGGGCGCAGCTACGGTTTTCAAAACCGGGTCCGGCGCGATGATAATATTCAGCGGAGCTTGTTTCTCAATGTCTTCAGTCATTGGAACCTGTGCGGAGCAATAATTCCGGTTTGGACGGCGCGCGCGTGGAGGCGTCAACAGCCATCAATGTTGGGATTTCCTTGGCGTTGCTTTCCACCGCACCCATGTCTTTCATGCGTCGCGCGGATGGTAGAAAGGTGGTTTCCAGTGAGCCCACGGATTTATTATAAGTATCAACCGATAGATTAAGCTGCTTGCCCAATTTTTCGAGATGCTCAGCAAAAACGCGTACGGCTTCGTAAAGTTTTTTGCCTTCATTCGCGATCTGGCGGGCATTTTCAGAAACATCCTCTTGCCGCCAGCCAAATGCGATAGTGCGTAGCAGGCTGATGAGGTTATGCGGCGAAGTCAGCATCACCTTTTGCCGCGCCGCAAATTCAAATAACGATGGATCAGTATGCAGTGCTGCAGACAGCATGCCTTCATCCGGTACAAATAATACAACGAATTCCGGCGACATGGATTTGATGCGATCCCAATAAGATTTGCTGCCCAGTTCCTGAATATGCTGTTTGAGTCGCGCGGCATGTTGCTGCGTTGCGGTATCTCCGCCATCCAGCAATGCGGTGAGCGGTACCTTGGCATCAATCACCACAGACAATCGCCCCGGCAGATAAACCACGACATCCGGGCGCAAATGATCCTGCGTCGCGCCGAGGCCCAATTGCGTAGAATAATGTTGATCTTTGATGAGGCCGGAAAGTTCGAGAATTTTTTCTAGAACAACTTCGCCCCAGGCACCGCGCGGTTGCGGGCGCGAGAGGGCGCGGTCAAGGCGGCCGGTTTCATTGCGCAGATTTTGAATCGTGCCCATTAATTCCTGTTGCTGCAATGCACGTTGCTGTTCCAACGCGGAAATTTTATTCATCTGGTCGTGCAAGGCTTGCTGCAAGTTTGCCTGCATTTGCATCAGGGCAGGGGTGGTTTGGTCGGCTGTTTCGGTGCGACGAGAGCGTGCAATCATAACGCCCATCACTGCGCCCAAAATCACGCCGAGGCCCAGGAAAATCAGATGGTACAAATCAAATGTCATGCTGGCAGGATAAAGGATTGACGCAGCTGTCACAATAAAAAAACAGCGCGGAAAACCGCGCTGTCTTAAGGTGTCTGGCGAGCCGGAGCAATTATGCTGCGGATTCTTCGCTGGTTTCAGCTGTGAGTTCCACGGGTGGAGCTTCAAAGAATGCTGCTGCATCCACTTCGGATTCTGCAGATTTATCTTTGCCACGACCAGCTTTTACAGCTTCGCCGCCCTGACGGATAACCGCCTGGCCAGTTTTAAACTGCTCCGCCGCTTCTTCTTTGCTGCGTGCGATGTTGATTGTCACCGACACCGTGACTTCAGGGTGCGGCTGAATTTTCACATCAAAGATGCCCAGAGTTTTAATGCCCTGGTCAAGGCGAACATGGGCGCGCTGAATGTTGTAGCCGTTTTCAGCGGCAGCATCAGCCACGTCACGCGCGTTCACTGAACCAAACAAAATGCCCACTTCGGAAGCCTGGCGGAGCAGAACAAATTTCTGGCCATCCAGTTTTTTTGCTTCTGTTTCGGCGGCCGTGCGGCGTTCCGCATTGGCAGCCAAAAGCACGGATTTTTGTGATTCAAAATACGCGATGTTATCTTTGGTCGCACGCAAAGCCTTGTTCTGCGGCAACAAAAAGTTGCGCGCAAAGCCAGCTTTGACATCTACCACATCACCGATTTGGCCGAGTTTCTCGACACGTTCCAGGAGTACTACTTGCATATCCGTTCTCCCTTACGCGGCTGTGGTTGTGGTTTGAACATTTTGATTAACCGCGCGGCGGGCATCACCCACATACGGCATCAGGGCCAGGAAACGCGCGCGTTTAATGGCGATTGCCAGTTTGCGCTGGTTCTTGGCAGAAATACCAGACAAACGTGCCGGCATAATCTTCCCGCGCTCAGACAAATAGCGTGCCAGTGTGCGGATATCCTTGTAATCAATTTTGGGTGCGTTTGGACCGGTGAAGGGGCAACGCTTGCGGCCACGCGGACGGCGCGGACGTGCTGCCTGCTCTTCGCCGCCTTCAGATGAAGACGAACGATCATCGCGGTCTTTGCGATCAAATTTCTTTTGTGCGAATGCCATTATTCTTCTCCTGTATCGCTATTGTCACGGCGTGGACGGGCGCGGTAACCACGGTCACCCCCGCCAAAACGATCGCCATAGCCGCCTTCATCATCATTGGCCTGGCGCAGAATTGCCGATTGGCCTTCTTCAAATGCATCCAGCTTAATGGTGAGGTAGCGCAAAACATCTTCGTTGATGCGCATGGTGCGCTCTAGTTCATGAATGGCGGTCGCCGGTGCGTCAAAATTGAACAGCACATAGTGACCCTTGCGGTTTTTATTGATTTTATAAGCAAGGTTCCGAAGGCCCCAGCTTTCAACTTTGGCAGTCTTGCCGCCTTGTTCCTTGATGATATTCTGAAGCTGTTCGCCCAGTTCATCGACCTGCGCAGTCGCCAGATCCTGCCGTGCGATAATCACGGTTTCGTATAGTGGCATGTAGTGCTCCTATGGTTAGCGCCGCGGGTTTGCGGCATTTCGCTCTGGCCTTGCCGGGCCAAAACAGAGAGTAGGAGGGGGTTATAGGGCGTTTGGGCCGCCAAATGCAAGGGGAAAATGTGTATTTAAGGGATATTCTCGCTGCCACAAATCACCGTAAATTACGGCAAATGGAGCAAATAATGCAATTATCTGAAAAAGGCCAAAAGCTGATCGGAATTTATGCGCAGATGGTGACAGAGGGCTATACCCGCAAAGACGGTGAGTTTGTGGCAGAGGCGTTTAACGATTTTGAATTGCGGCCGTACCGCGCGCAATTGAAAACGATTATGTCGCAGTTCCAGGTTGAAACCGTGCTGGATTATGGCAGTGGCGGGGCGGGC
>DPZW01000062.1:387-1670 GCA_003536545.1 Rhodospirillaceae bacterium | reverse complement strand
CGGGTCGGACTGGCAGGCAGCGGGATTCGATCCAGACAGCGGACAAGCCGCAATGGATTATTTTGGCCTAAAGCAGTTGTTTCGTTATGAACCCGCACGCGGTGTTGATGAACGCCAGCTTGCAGATGCGGTGATTAATTTTGATGTGTTGGAACATATTTTTATCGCGGATCTGCCGGCAATTATCCGTGATCTGTTTTGTCATGCCAGAAAACTTTTAATCGTGAATGTTGCGTGTTATCACGCGGCCGCGCAACTGCCGAACGGTGAGAATGCACATATTACCGTGCGTCCACCATTATGGTGGAAGGGCATGTTTGATTCCATTGCGCCGGAATTTCCTGATGTATCAGTGATGCTCATCTGCTCTGAAGGCTGGCGTAAATCGATGGCATTTGACCTGTTCAACGCGGGGAAATGGCATGCGGATGATAAGTTTGTGATTGTGAATTAGCTTTGTTTGATTGACAAAAACAGACTTTGCGCCCAAAAAAATGGCTATGACAAAAGCAATGATTTTCCCGGGGCAAGGCTCCCAAAAGGTGGGGATGGGCTCTGAACTCGCCGCCGCATTCCCTGAAGCAAAAGAAATATTTCAAGCAGTGGATGACGCGCTTTCGCAGAACCTTTCCAAACTGATTTTTTCAGGCGAGCAGTCCGATCTGGATATGACGGCCAATACCCAGCCTGCGATTATGGCAACTTCGCTGGCGGCATGGGCGGTTTTGCAAAAACAGGGCGGCGCAGCATTTCCACAATTCACCTATGCGGCCGGGCATTCATTGGGTGAATATTCCGCGCTCGCGGCGGTGGAAACATTTACGCTTGCAGATACGGCGCGGCTGTTGCGCACGCGTGGTGATGCCATGCAATCTGCCGTGCCCGTGGGCATGGGCGCGATGGCGGCACTCTTGGGCGCGGATCTGGATCCTGCATTGGATATTTGTATGACAGCGCAGGAAGATCAAATTTTGACTGTTGCAAATGATAATTCATCCGGACAGGTGGTGATCAGTGGTCACAAAGAAGCGGTAGACCGCGCGATTGTCTTGGCACAGGAACGCGGGATTAAACGCGCAGTGTTGCTGCCCGTATCTGCACCTTTTCACTGTCCCTTGATGGCTCCGGCTGCAGATGTAATGTCAGACGCATTGGGGCGTGTTAACATGCGCGTGCCACAATTGCCGATTATCGCCAACGTAACTGCCGATGTTGTGGCGGACCCTAAAGTCATTCGCACCCGACTTGTCGAGCAAGTGACCGGCATGGTGCGCTGGCGCGAG
>DPZW01000062.1:0-156 GCA_003536545.1 Rhodospirillaceae bacterium | reverse complement strand
ACCGGCATGGTGCGCTGGCGCGAGAGTGTGGATTTCATGGCGCGCAAAGGCATTACGACCATGCTGGAATTAGGCCCGGGCAAGGTGTTGAACGGTTTGGTAAAACGTATTGCGCCGGATGTGGTGGTGCATAGCGTCGGCACACCCGCAGATATT
>DPZW01000150.1:4436-4788 GCA_003536545.1 Rhodospirillaceae bacterium | reverse complement strand
TTTGGCATTCGCAACCAGCGTCGCGGCTTCGGCATCTGACCGGGCTTCGAAATAAATAGATCCGCTGAAGTTAATCGATGTTACGGCCAGCGCAGCGATGAGTGCAATCGACATCAGGGCAATCATTAAATTGGACATGCGTTCTCTCCATCCAATTCTGCCCAGGCCAGAATGCCACCAGTCAGATTACTGATATTCTGAAAACCCTTTTCCTGCAGCAGTACTGCTACTTTCGCGCTGCGCCCACCGGATCGGCAGGCCACGATAATTGGTTTATCAGTGGGGATTTCCGCCAGCCGCGCGGCGACTTCAGACATTTCAATATGCAAATAGGGTTAGATCGGAAGAGCGT
>DPZW01000150.1:3977-4273 GCA_003536545.1 Rhodospirillaceae bacterium | reverse complement strand
ACAATATGCAAATAGGGTTCCGGATATTTGGCAAGGGCCAGCTCATCATCGCGCCGCACATCCAGCAGTGTATAGGCATCGCCCCCGGCGCGCATGGCCTTAAAATCCTGAATAGATAAATCACGCACCATCTTAAAACCGAAACTGCGGAATAGGCGCAAGGCCAGGAAGATAGCCAATATCCGCATCCGCAACTGTGCGGCCTGAAATCACACCGTGTTTTTTCAAAAATAAACGCAGCTTGATAAGGCCTGTTTCATCGGGAAAAAATCCAATCAATTGTCCGCCATCGGATA
>DPZW01000150.1:0-3754 GCA_003536545.1 Rhodospirillaceae bacterium | reverse complement strand
TTTCATCGGAAAAAAATCAAATCAATTGTCCGCCATCGGATAATTGCTGGGCATAAGAATCTGGAATGGTTGCACTCGCGCCCGCCATGATGACGGCTTGGTAGGGTGCGCCGCGCGACCAGCCACGTTGCAGCAGGCCGGATTTGACCGTGACGTTACTATAACCAGCCTTGGCATAATTATTGAGAGCAACTTTGGCAGGGCCCACATCGGGAAATAAAACAGTGACCTGATTAAAAATCTGCGCGGCGAGCGCGGCAACATAACCTGCACCGCTTTCTACCACCAAAACATGATGCGGTGCAGCCGCCGCAATATGTTCCAGCAATAATCCGCATTGGGTGGGCTCTGCCAGAAAACCATCCTCCCAAATCAGGTTGCGGTCGCCATAGGCGCGATCCTGCAGGTCTGCCGGGACATAATTTTCACGTGGCGTAGCAGCGATGGCGGCCAGCACGGCAGGCTGGACAATATTATTGGGTTTGATCTGGCAATCCAGCATATGCTGGCGGGCAAGGGCGAAATCAACAGGCGGTGCGCCGGGGCGCACGGCGGGCAGGGCAAAAGCGGCATTCATGGCCTCTTTATGCCTGAATTTGGCCGATTGGTGAAGGGCGTTAAAAAGCTTGCAATTGGATGTAAGGAGATATTAGTTTTGGCCATATTTATAAGGATTTTGCATGGGAAAAAACACAAAACCAAGATGGTCGGTCAGTGTCGAAAATTCAGAACACGGCAAAACAGTCCTTTTTCGGAAGGACGGCATAACAATTGATGTCGGGTGTTTGCAGGCGGACCTTCCGTTTGTCCGTGAGCTTCAGCCTGTTTTTCAAAACGGAGTGCTGGAACTGAAGCATCCTGATGGTAAAGATGGCAGGCTCCCGGAATCTATGTTTTTGAAAATTAGTATGGATGAATTAAAAAGACAGTTACCACTTTATGCTGAATTTATTGAAACAAAGGGTGTCAGGGTTTTAAATTTTGCCACTTTTGGGGGGCTCATTATACATGGCAATGATAGTGAGCTTCTGGGTCATTACACAATTGAGAATGAAAGGTTGCTCATCCCACTTTCCAAGCAGTTTGGTAGTTTTTATGCGCCACAATCTGGCGGCAGATTAACCGAAAAATTAATTGTCGCCCTGCACCGCGAACATTATTCTCGCTACGGCCATAATTTGACGATTCTGGATGAGCCTCTGGCGCTTGAGATTGCTGAAACAATGAACAGTGAAGTTGTCTATGCAGTAGCTAAACATTTATTTGATACAACGGGAGTGCAGGTTAACATTCTTGAAATCGGTCCCGGGCCCAAGCCATTAAAACTCGATGGGGTCGACCCTGGCATCGTGGCGGGATATTTTGGCCTTGATCTGGATACGGCAAATTATGTTCGCCTGCCAGGTTCCGGTCGCGTTCCAGAGTCACGCATCTTTTACTCAGACCTATCGGTCATGCCTGTAGATGGTGCAACTCTGATTACCGGAAGGGGAATCGGACATTTTTTGTCGGATGAACATGCTGAGCTTGTATGGCGGCATCTGTCATCAGGTGGTCAGCCAATCGTCATGATTTTTCCAGATCATCCATGGATGGCAAGAGAAAACCCGCTGGTAAAAAAGGCGCGGAAAAATGGGATGACAATTGAAAGCGTGGCGCGTGTCCCATTTAAAATAATTTGTGTGGGCAGCCAAAATTTGTCTGAAGTTATAGCCCCTGTTGCTGATAGGGCTATTGACCGAATGATCGATCTTGAGCGTAGTTTTGGGGATGGAAAAACCAGTGCTGTCGTCCCATAATCTGTCGATATTATGTTTCATTCTTGACCCCCTGGGGCGGCAGGGGGTATGAAATACTTCCTTCGGCGCGTTGGCGGAGTGGTTACGTAGCGGACTGCAAATCCGCGTACGCCGGTTCAATTCCGGCACGCGCCTCCATATTTCTAAAATTTGATAAACTGCTATACTCTCGGCATGAAGAGACTCGTTTCTGTTTTGGCCCTGATCTGCCTTTTAGCGGCGGGTACGGCCCATGCCCGCGGCACGGCCCCGGCGTCTATCCCGTTTTTTCAGGACCTGCAACAGGAAAGCGTCAAGGTGGAATGGCGCGGCCGGACGGGTTGCTGTGACACGTGGGTTTTATCCGCGCCGACCAAGAAGGTCATGTGGGTGTCGACGAATACCACGGGTGATGAAGTCGTTTTCTTGGATATGAGCGGCGAGGTGATTGATACCGCCGCCATCCGCAAGCACCTCCAGCTCGATAAAAAGTAAATTTTTGACTTGAAATCAGGCCCGGCTTCTGGTTTCTAGCGTTTGGCTATATATTCCTCGGTAGCTCAGCGGTAGAGCAAGCGACTGTTAATCGCTTGGTCGCAGGTTCGATCCCTGCCCGGGGAGCCATTTCACTGAATTTGTTTTATTTGCTTTCACGATTTGTTTTTGTGTAAGACATAGCCATGGCTTACAGATATCCAATTCTTGACCAACTTTATGAATGGGCTGCATCAAATGATGTCGGTGCCAATCACATGCGCACTGCAATTGTAGGAATTCTTGTGCCGCCATGTGAGGGGCAGGATACAACCCGCAGACGTGTTTTTAAAGTGTTGGGTAATAGTGACCAGAATGCTGAGCTAAGCTCGATAGAGCTAGAGTATCTGCATACCACACTTAATGGCCTTGAGAGTGGAAAATATAAAATCAGTGAGCAAGGTGTTCTGGTAGCAACAGCGGATGCAACAGTGATACAATTAAAGATTCCGGTGGCACCCTTAACTACAGCGAGTTGTCTGCCTGATAGATTTCCCAAAACTCCAGGATCAACACGCGGATTTAGGAATTATGCTGAGTTTATGAGATGCCGAATAATACCTGGCAGTGATTAGCCTTAATTTTCCGTAATTTTGCCATTCCTTAAGGAATTATCGGATAAAATGGATAGTTGGCTATTCCATGGCGTCCCCAGCTCCTTCATCCTTGCCTGAAACCTGCATTCTGCTGGTGGAGGATCACGCGCCCAATGCGCTGGTGGTGGGAATTTTTCTGGAAGAATTTGGGTACAGTTACGATGTGGCGGAAAACGGTTTGGCCGCATTGAACCGGTTTCAGGAAAAAACTTATCAAGTGATTTTGATGGATATTGATATGCCGGAAATCAACGGCTATGAGGCCACCGCGCATATCCGTGAAATTGAAAATCAAACGGGCCGTCCGCGCACCTGTATTATTGGCATGACCGCGCATGCATTATCCGATGACCGTGATAAATGTCTGGGGGCAGGGATGGATGATTATATCGCCAAACCCTTCAAGCCTGATGAATTAGAAGAAAAACTTGGGAAATTCTGCAAATCTGCGGCATAACTGCCGTTGACGCCGTGGGGCGCTCGGCCTAATTCTGGGCCATGCAAAATTCAAAACCAATCCAGCGCGTGGGGCTTGCGGGTTGCGGCGCGCTAGGCTCTATTATCGCGGATGGTTTGCATCGCGGCATTGGTGGCTACCGCATGATCGGTATTGCCGAAATCAGACCCATGGATTTGCCTGCGCCGCGTATGGAATTTGCCGAGCTGGCTGAGCAATCCGATTACGTGATTGAAGCATTGCCGCCCAATGTGGTGCCAGAATTGGCACGTGAAGTTTTGCCGCGCGGGAAAAAGTTGTTATTGTTGTCTGCTGCTGCGCTTTTGCGTTTTCCGGAAATCATGGAAATGGCTGTGCCCGGACAATTACTGGTAGATCGGAAGAGCACA
>DPZW01000028.1:431-5654 GCA_003536545.1 Rhodospirillaceae bacterium | reverse complement strand
GTATTCAAACTGACGCTCAGGGCAAAACCAATCACATTCAGGCATAACTTCCAGTTTTCGCGCAGGGCAGAGAGTCCCGCGCCAAGTCTGACAATTTTTAAATCTTCCCGGCGCGCCATTAAACATAAAGCAATGCCACAAGTGATGAATTGCCCGACACTGATAATCACATAGGGCGTATTAAAATCTCCATCGGCATAAGGAAGGATAAAAATACCGATCAGTGTCACAATACGAGATAAAATATCAGTGATGATAAAGCCACTGAGTCTGTGCGTGCCCAGAAAATACCAGTTCGGCGTAATGGCGGTGGCTGCCCCCATGATAAAAGCCAGCACGGCCCCCATGGCATTGTCCTGCAGGATGGGAATAAAACTGCGGCAGAGAATCCATGTGGGTAGAATAATTCCGCATAAAAGCAATTGTGCCGTAATAATCCGGCTGATTTCTGTGCTGCGCCCATCGGCATTATCTGTGCTCGCCATGCTGCGCGCGCCACGGGTGGAAAAGCCATAATCAATAATATAGCTGAGGGTCAGGCCCCATGCCTGCAGCACAAAAAATATGCCCATTGCATTAACGGTTAATCGGGTCGCAATGAGCGGCAATAACAACAATGGAAAACACAGGGTGAGTACCCGGTGGACATAAAAAGCTCCGACATGACTTAAAAGCCCGGATGGTAAAAATGCACGGAGAATCTGCATTCCCACACTTTAACCTATCCTTCCAGCCGACTACACTGTGAATATGCCGGAATCAGTTGTGCCCAAAATTAAACTCAATGCCATTGCGCGCCGCCAACGTAGGCGCGAAAATATTGCAGCAGGATGGCTGTTATTTGCAGATATTCTGGCTTTGGTGAGCTCTTTTCCCTTAACTGCCTGGCTGGCGGCAGAATTGTCAGAGCTGCTAACGGGTAAGCCATTTATGACCGGTGCATGGGATACGCAGCGGATGCTGATTTTCTTTTCACTCTCCACCACCTTGCTGATGTGGCTGGTGAATAAGGGGCACTATCGCAAACGGCAGGACTTTCCGACTGAAGCGCACACAATTATCAAGGCTGTGGTGGTCATGATATTAATTGATAGCTTCCTGTTATTTGCTTTGAAATATGACTTCTCACGCTTATGGCTGGTATCTAACTGGTTGGTGGCGGGATTGGGCTTAATGATTATTCGCCCCCTGACAAAAATGATTTTAATGAAGTGTAAGGCCTGGGCCTTGTCGACTATTGTGATTGGAGAAGGAGACGGCGCGTTGCTGGTGGCCGAAGCTTTGCGGGCGCAACCTTATTTAGGCTATGATGTGAGCGAAATTGCAGTGCCCGCAGGCGGCAGTCTGTCTGAAAAGGCTAAATCTGATGCCACAATTATTCCTTTTGAGCTCAATAATTTATTGCAGCGGTTAGCGACAGAACCAGTGAATTATGTGGTGCTGGCAACTTCATCGTTGTCTGCGCAACTGGCGAGAGAGATTCAGCAGATCCTTACGCGTGCGCGGGTGCCTTTTGCTTTTGCGCCTGCTGTGCATGGCTTGTCATTGATTGGGATGGAGCAGCAGATTTTATTCTCCCACGATGTTTTGCTGATGGCGATGCGGGATAATTTGGCGCAGCCCATTGCGCGCGTAACAAAAACCGTTTTTGATTATGTGTTAACTTTGCTAGGCCTCGCCATTATCTGGCCGATTTTATTTTTACTTGCCGTTTTAATTAAGGTGGATGATGGCGGCCCAATTTTATACCGCCAGCGGCGTGTCGGATATGGCGGAAAAACTTTTGACTGCTTCAAATTCCGTTCTATGGCGGTGGATGCAGATGATCGTCTGGCCATGATTTTGGAAAGTGATCCGCGCGCAGCAGCAGAATGGGCGCAGGATCACAAGTTAAAGAGTGATCCCCGCATCACCGGTATTGGTAAATTTCTGCGTAAAACCAGCCTTGATGAACTGCCGCAATTATTAAATGTCCTGGCCGGTCATATGTCACTGGTGGGGCCGCGCCCGATTACAGAAGCAGAAGTTGAAAGATACGGCAATGACATTGGATTTTATTATAGTGTCAAACCGGGGCTGTCAGGCTTGTGGCAGGTATCGGGACGCAATGATTTGTCGTATGAACGTCGCGTGGAGCTGGATGGCTGGTATTCACGCAACTGGTCGCTGTGGCTGGATATCGTGATCTTGTTAAAAACGCCGGCTGTTTTATTGTTCCCGAGAGGTTCTTATTAATGATTGGTCTTGCCAAACCCGTCTGGAATTATGCTGGTTACGCCATGCTGGCACTGGTCGCATTATCGCCGCTGACCTTGGGTGCGGTTGCGCCATGGGCCTGGACAAGTCTTGCCTTGGCAGCAGGTCTGGTTCTGCTTGCTGTTGCCATACCAACCCTTCAGGATTACGGTGCCCCCGCATTTTATTGGCGTGATTTGCGCGCTTCGGCGATGTTATTTTTAATTCCGCTTGTTTGGGCATTCATTCAATTGTCACCTGTGCCTGCTGCATGGCAGCATCCCATATGGGATGTGACGCGAGATATTGTGGGTGATGTGCGTGGTGCCATTTCATTAAACCCCAGCGACGGTTTGCAAATCATTACGCGTTGGCTGATGTATGTGGCAATTTTCCTGATTGCCTATGTCTGGGGCAGGGATGCACGGCGATCCATGCAGGCACTTAATGTGCTCGTTATTGCTGCGACCGTTTATGCACTTTATGGATTGATTATTATTTTCATAGGGTCTGATCTGGCATTATGGGTGCATAAACCATTGTATATTACAGATGTGTCTGGCCCATTTATTAACCGGAATAATTTTGCTTCTTATGCTGGCGCGATTTTATGCGTGGCATTGGGGTTATTATTACGCCGTATCTTGCACGAAGTTACGGGGGTAAGCGCACATGAATTCTGGCGCAGGCTCATTGGTGTTTTATTGGGGCGTGCATGGTATCTGACACTGGCGGTGGTCATTTTATTTGTGGCCTTGTTGCTTACGCATTCGCGTGCAGGTCTGGCCAGTTTTGCCGTGGGATTTGTGGTATTGCTGATGATGTTGCGTCTTGCTGGCCTGCTGCAAGGCAAGATGTTTTTCTGGGGAGCCGGGATTATTGGCGGATCATTGATTGGGATATTTTTATTGTCGGGCGAGGGTGTTTTTGCCCGTCTCATCAGTGAGAGTGAAGTTGCGCGTCCGCAATTATACGCCTTACAGATGAATGCCCTGGCGGATCGCCCCTGGCTGGGCAGCGGGTTGGGCTCTTTCCCACAAATTTTCCATATTTACCGCACCGAAGATATTCCACTGTATTTCTTCACTGAGCGTGGCCACAGCGTTTATCTGGAAAATATGGTGGAGCTGGGATTATTCGCAGCCTTTGCACTTTTCATCAGTATTGGTATTTTAATCTGGCGCGTCATAGCAAGTGTGACTTTGGATGCACGTCACCGCACCATTCCTGCCGTATCCGTTGCTGCGATTACAGTTTTATGTGTTCACAGTCTGATAGATTTTCCATTGCAAATCCCAGCGATCACCATGACATTTGCCTGGCTGCTGGGCCTGGGAATGGCGCAGACGCGCGAATAATCAGGACGCCAGTTTCTCAATCAATAATTCTGCAGCGAAATCCGGCGTTGCCAGTTGCTGGGCGTTTTCACCGGGGAACGCAGCTTTGCGCAGGGCAGTTGCCGTGGGCGAGGGTGCAAATTCTTTGACTGTAATATTTGTTTGTTGCACCTCAGCCGCATAACTTTTCAGGCCTTCGCGCAAGGCAGATTTTGACGCGGCGTAAGCTCCAAAATATGCGCCGCACATTTCATGATCCATCATGCCAATCACCTGTGCAGATGGCGCGGCGCGCAACAACCCATCTAGTGCACCCAGCAGTCTTAATTGTGAAACGGCATTCACCGCCATGGTGTCATGCCAGACTTTGGCCGTGAAATCTGCAACCCGTGTGTTTTCCCCCATGACTGCTGCGTTGAGGACGAGGATATCGAGGTGACCGGCGCGCGTGCGAATGGTTTCGGCCAGCGGCGTAAAATCTTCGGTACGGCGCAGGTCCAGCGGCACCAGCGTGACATGTTTATTTTGCGTGCGCGCATAATCATCCAGCTCAATCAATCCACCCTGGGTGCGGGCAAGGGCAATCACATGCGCACCTGCATTAATCAGGCGCATCGCCAGCGCACGGCCAATGCCGCGTGAGGCACCGGTAATCAGTGCAAGTTTACCTGATAATGAAGAAGCAGTGATCATTTAACGTTGTTCAGCGAGTTTATTGTTCTCGCGCGAACGCAGAATTTTAGAGCGCGAAGTAGATTTTGGCATCGGGTTTTGGTCGGTCAATTCAATCGCATAATCGCCGCTGAAGCAGGCATCACAATATTGGGATTGTTCATTATTGCGTTTTGCTTCGCCCAATGCACGGTAAAGGCCATCAAGCGATACATAAGCCAAGCTATCCACGCCAATGAATTCTTTCATTTCATCAAGGTTATGTGTGTGCGCCAGTAATTCTTTTTGTTCAGGTGTATCAATGCCGTAATAACAGCTATGCGCAGTGGGGGGTGATGAAATCCGCATATGCACCTCGGCTGCGCCGGCGGCGCGTACCATATCCACAATTTTACGCGACGTTGTGCCGCGCACAATAGAGTCGTCGACCAGCACCACGCGTTTGCCTTCAATCATCGCACGGTTGGCGTTATGTTTCAGCTTTACGCCCAGGTGGCGGATATTGTCCGTTGGTTGAATAAAAGTGCGACCCACATAGTGATTGCGGATAATCCCCAATTCAAACGGCAGACCCGCGGCTTCGGCATAACCCATCGCGGCAGGCACGCCGCTATCGGGCACGGGGCAAACCAGATCAGCCTCCACGGGCGCTTCTTTGGCCAATTCGCGGCCGATGGCTTTGCGCGCGCTATAAACAGGTTTGGTTTCCAAAATACTATCCGGACGCGCGAAATAAACATATTCAAAAATACAAAACTTGGAAGGTGCGGGTTTGAAAGGCCGGGAAGAAATCATGCCGTTTTGATTGATGATAATCATTTCACCGTGGTCCAGATCGCGGATGAAAGTTGCTCCAATGATATCAAGTGCACAGGTTTCAGACGTTACAATTTTTGCACCATGCAATTCGCCGAGAATGAGCGGGCGCACGCCATTGGGGTCACGCACAGCAATCAGTTGATCATCCATCAGCGCAATC
>DPZW01000028.1:0-238 GCA_003536545.1 Rhodospirillaceae bacterium | reverse complement strand
ATCATCCATCAGCGCAATCATGGAGTAGGCCCCACGAATTTGCTTGAGGGATTCCGTGAAACGTTTCTCCACCGGCCCAACCGCGCGGGCCATCAATTGGATAACCGCCTCGGTATCGCTGGTGGAATGAAATAACGCACCAGCCTGAACCAGGGCATTGCGAATGGTTTGGGCGTTGGTCAGATTGCCATTATGGGCCACTGCAAATCCGCCAAAATCAAAATCCGCATAAAGCGGC
>DPZW01000102.1 GCA_003536545.1 Rhodospirillaceae bacterium | reverse complement strand
GCGATGCCGGGCATGCTGCCGGTGGTCAACGAATTCTGCATCGAACAGGCGGTGCGCACGGGTCTGGGCCTGAAGGCGCAGATCAACCTGCGCTCGGCCTTCGACCGCAAGAATTATTTCTATCCCGACCTGCCGCAGGGTTACCAGATTTCACAATTTGAATTTCCAATTGTGGGCAAGGGGAAAATTGAAATTACGCTGGCGGATGGCACAACCAAGGAAATTGGCATCACGCGTCTGCATCTGGAACAGGATGCGGGTAAATCACTGCATGACCAGCATCCCAATAAAACCTTTGTGGATTTGAACCGCAGCGGTGTTGCGCTGATGGAAATTGTTTCAGAGCCTGATTTATCAAGCCCGGAAGAAGCCGCCGCCTACGTGAAAAAGGTACGTAACATCATGCGTTATCTCGGTACCTGTGACGGCAATATGGAAGAGGGGAATCTGCGTGCGGACGTGAATATTTCTGTGCGGAAGCCTGGTGGTGCGCTCGGTACGCGCTGTGAGGTGAAAAACGTAAACTCCCTGCGTTTTATCATGCAGGCGATTGAATATGAGGCCCAGCGTCAGGTAGAAATCCTGGAAAATGGCGGCACGATTGATCAGGAAACGCGTTTGTTTGATGCCGGCACGGGCACAACGCGCACGCTGCGCAGCAAGGAAGAGGCGCATGATTACCGTTACTTCCCCGATCCGGATTTATTGCCATTAAACCTTACGCAGGCATTTGTGGATGACATCCGCAATAATCTGATTGAATTGCCGGATGCAAAAAAATCGCGTTATCAATCTGAACTGGGCCTGTCGGCTTATGATGCGGATGTTTTGTCTGCAGAAAAAGACCGCGCGGATTATTTTGAAGCGGCGGCTGCTGGCCGTGATCCCAAGCTCACCGCGACATGGGTCATCAATGAATTATTAGGTGCGCTAAATAAAACTGGGCATGATCTGGATTCTTCGCCAGTCGCGCCAGCCGCGCTGGGCGAATTGGTGGATTTGATTTCTGATCAAACCATTTCCGGTAAAATCGCCAAGGATGTTTTTGCAGAAATGCTGGAAACGGGCAAAGGCGCGAAAACTATCGTTGCGGATAAAGGTATGCAGCAAATTACGGATCCCGCCGCGATTGCAAAAATCGTGGATGAAGTGATGGCTGCTAATGCAGATAAGGTTGCTGAATACCGCTCAGGTAAAGATAAATTATTCGGATTCTTCGTCGGCCAAACGCTCAAGGCATCGGGTGGTAAGGCTAATCCAGATCTGGTGAATAGTATTTTAAAAGAAAAACTGTCTGCCTAGGCGATGACCGAACATATTTACACCATCAAACCTGAGGAAGAACGTCACCAGGGCGGGGTGCGTGTTTTGCTGGCGCGCGCATTTGGCCATACGCGGATGCAGCGCGCGATTTACCGCATGCGCGAAGGCACGCCGCCTGTGCCGGAATTATGTTTTGTGATGACGAACCGCCATGATCTGGTACTGGGCGTGGTGCGCAATTACCGCGTGAAAGTGGGCGAGAGCGCGTTGCCCGCGCTTATGCTCGGCCCCATCGCAACGGCGCATAGCCATGAACGCATGGGGCTTGCCGCGCGATTGATTGACCATGTCGTCGCGCGCGCGCGCGAACTGGGTTATGCGATGATTTATCTGGTCGGCAATCCGGATTATTATGGTGAGTTTGGTTTTGTGGCTGAAAATGCACAGCATGTGCATATTCCGTCACTTGAATCTGGAAAATTAATTCTGGGTCTGGAGCTGCAACCCGGCGCGGCTACGCAAATGCAGGGTGAAATTATTTCGGATGATGCAGTATTGCTCGCGCAATTAATCAGGCAGCGTTAGCCGGGATTTTCCATCGGCATATCTTCAGCCGCATGCCATTCGATACCGGTTTTGGGGTCATAGGCTGGCGCATAAATGAAACCATAAACTGCATTCGGGCGGCCAAAACTTTGGCTGGGCTCATGAAATACGCGTACCTTGGACCAATCATTGTTGGGCGAGTCATCAATGGCGCGATCACCCGCGGTCACTTTGCCGCGTCCTTCTGTGCCACGCGGAGCCCAGTTTGCCTGTTCAAGGAGAACTTCACGCGGAGAAATCACACGGCGCACAACACCGACATGGCCGTATGGCATTTTGCTACTGCGCTGGAATACCATTACTGCGCCAATTTTGGGAACATTGCCGCGCTCGTATTTGCCATCCGCCTGCTGCCACCAGGTCCAGGCATTTCCGCGCAATGTGACCGGCGTAATTTCGCGGGCGTAGGGGGCGCATTGCCAGCCCGATTTGGCTTCGGCAGTGGCACAGGCCGAAAGGCTGATGACCAAAGCTACAAATAGGATAAGGGCGTTTCTGCGCATCGGGATAATCTAGTCAAAAGGAGAGGGATGTAAAGGCAAAAACAGTCTGCGAAACAGAGCATAACTCTTTGAAAAACAGTCTAAATAATTCCCCATGATTTCACAGGATTTATGTTCCAGCTGTTTTTTCAACGAGATTCGCCAGTTGGAATAAGTCATTGCTAATCATTTTAGCTAATGCTACAATATAAAGGGTGTGCTAATTTAGAAGAAAGCTCTGCAGTGTTTCGATATTTTGTCCTCTTGATGAGTTTATGTGTCTTGCTGTTGCCGCATGCGGCGCAGGCGCAGGAAAAAATGAAAGTCGTCACGAGCTTTACGGTGATTGCTGATATCGCCCGCAATGTGGCAGGTGAGGCGGCGGTTGTTGAATCCATTACCAAGCCGGGGGCGGAAATTCATGATTATCAGCCGACGCCGCAGGATATTGTGCGGGCGCAGGATGCGGGTTTGATTTTGTGGAATGGGATGAATCTGGAACGCTGGTTTGAGCGGTTCATGAAAGATACCAAAAATGCGAAAAGTATAATTGTATCGGCAGGCATTAAGCCCCTTTCAATTTACGAAGGTCCCTATAGCGGCAAGCCCAATCCACATGCCTGGATGTCGACAGCAAATGCATTGGTCTATGTGGAAAATATCCGTAAAGCATTCGTTGAGAATGATCCGGCCAACGCGGATATTTATAACAAGAACGCCAGAGATTATTCACAAAAAATAAGTGCCATTCATAGCGGTTTGAAAGAAAAGCTTGCCGCCATTCCCGCATCACGCCGCTATCTTGTCACCAGCGAAGGCGCATTCAGTTATCTGGCCAAAGAATTAGGAATGAAAGAAGTTTATTTGTGGCCTATCAATGCCGATCAGCAGGGAACACCGCAGCAAGTCCGAAAAGTCATTAATGCCGTGCGTGAAAATAATATCCCTGTGATATTCAGCGAAAGCACAGTGTCGGATAAACCTGCTCGGCAAGTTGCGGCAGAAAGCGGTGCATTTTACGGCGGTGTTCTTTATGTTGATTCTCTGACAGACGCTGATGGCACGGTTCCCAGTTATCTTGATTTGCTGAAGGTGACAACGGATACCGTGGCTGCAGGGTTTAGCCGTGCTCTGAACCTTGCTCATGCGCGGCCGCAGTGATGTTTTACATTGAAATTCCAAAGGTATGATCTGATGAGCCAGCAATCTTTAATTAAACTTGATCATATCAGTGTGACCTATCCCAATGGTCATAAAGCCATCGAAGATATCAGTCTGGATCTGGGGCCTGGGATTATTTGTGGCCTGGTGGGTGTGAATGGCGCAGGAAAATCCACGCTGTTTAAGATCATGATGGGGTTTCTTGCGCCAACCGTTGGGACGGTCACCTTGATGGGTGCAGATATCAAACAGGCATTGAAAAAGAATCTGGTCAGCTATGTGCCGCAGGCAGAAGAGGTCGATTGGAATTTCCCGGTCCTGGTAGAAGACGTTGTGATGATGGGGCGTTATGGCCACATGGGATTTTTGCGTCATCCCACAGGGCCGGATAAACAATATATGCACGAAGCTCTGGTGCGTGTGGGAATGCAAGATTTTAAAAAACGTCAAATTGGAGAATTGAGCGGAGGGCAGCGGAAAAGAGTTTTTGTGGCGCGTGCATTGGCGCAAGGCGCAAAGATTATTTTTCTCGACGAACCCTTTACCGGTGTGGATGTGAAAACAGAAAATACATTGATTGATCTTTTTCGCTCCCTTGCGGCAGAAGG
>DPZW01000035.1:6375-6808 GCA_003536545.1 Rhodospirillaceae bacterium | reverse complement strand
GCGCTCGCTGGAATGACAATAATGTTTTTTTCAATTGATCAGGTTCGGGTTTATGTTCCGCATCATAAATTACCAGATACTCACCACGTGCAAAGGGCAGCGCGTAATTACAGGCTTTGGGTTTGGTTTGCGGATGAGATTCAGGCACACGGATAATTTCAAATGTACTTTCAAGTCCCATGGCGCGCGTGGCTTCAATAGTTTCGACATCAGTGGCTTCCAGAACCAACTTAATATCCAGTTTTGCCGCCGGGTAATCCAGTTTGCGCAAGGCATTGACGAGAATGGGCAGAACTTTGGCATCCCGGAACATCGGCACCAAAATAGTATAAACGGGCAACGATGCATCATCCATTTCAGCAATCTGTGCGGCGATAACTTTATCTCCTGATTTTTCATGTCCGCCCAGCCAGACCAGAATGGTTTTAAAGAT
>DPZW01000035.1:5816-6146 GCA_003536545.1 Rhodospirillaceae bacterium | reverse complement strand
AAATTTCCCAGAAAAAATATGCCCATCAGCATATTAACGGCAATCAATGTTTCCATCGGCAGAAAAAACAGGCCTATGCAAAAAATCACGAGTAACGTTGTGAAGGCTGCCAGCTGTGATGGCACAAAAGTGGGCTTGGCTGAATTGCGGGGATCTGCATCCGATAGGGCATCCAGCGCAATCTTGGTGAAATGATCTTCAAAGATATTTTGCAAGGCCCAGTGAATGTCAAAACGTGTGGTCAGAACGATGCGACAGTTGCTGCCGTATAATCTGTTAGCCTTTAAGATCGTATCAGGGTCTGGATTGGCAATGGCAACCGTGATGATA
>DPZW01000035.1:0-5611 GCA_003536545.1 Rhodospirillaceae bacterium | reverse complement strand
TTGGCAATGGCAACCGTGATGATACCATCGCTGCTGCGCCAGGGTATCATCTGGTCTGCCAGATATTGCTGGATCATATTCACGTCCAGCAATGCCCCTGTGGGCAGGTTGTTGACCAGATCAATAATTTCCAGATCAAATTGCCGTGACAGCGCAGTAGCAATCTCTGTAGGTGTGATATATCCTTTGGATGCCAGAACATCGACAATCGGCATGGACCAACGCTTTTGCAGCTCTATGGCTTCATCCAATTGGGCAAGTGTGACAAAGCCGTATTCGACGAGAATGTCTGTGATGCGATTGTCGAGGAAAGCCATTGGCACGGATTCTATACGAAATTATGATTCCTTAAATAGCCACCAGCCCATAAAAGCATGCCTGGGCTAGGTTTTTATACGGCCATAGATATCCGAGAGGCGGACAATATCGTCCTCACCCAGATAGGATCCTGTCTGCACTTCAATAATGTCGAGATTAATCTTCCCGGAGTTCTCAATGCTATGCACACTGCCGCATGGGATGTAAAAAGACTCATTCTCCGTCACAACCTTGGTGATATCATCACAGGTCATGCGCGCGGTGCCAGCTACCACAATCCAGTGCTCGGCACGGTGATAATGCATTTGCAGGGATAATTTTTCACCGGGTTTGACTGTCAGGCGTTTGACCTGAAAACGTTCGCCGCCGTGAATGCGTTCATAGGCTCCCCAGGGGCGGTAAACACGCTGATTTTCCTGTACCAGATCAGGATTTCGCTGCCGTACATGAGCAACCATTTTTTTCAGTGATTGCGCCTTGTCTTTATGGGTGACCATCACCGCATCCTTGGTCGCAATCACCACCAGATTATCGACGCCCAGTGTTGCGATGGCGGGGCCATTCTCGCTGCGCATATAACAGTCATGGCTGTCGAGCGTGTAACATTCACCAAAAACAGCATTGCCATTGCCGTCTTTTGGCGACACGCTCCATAATAAATCCCATGCGCCCGTATCGCTCCAGCCGCAATCAAGCGCGACAACGGCGGCGCGGCGTGTGGCTTCCATCAGGGCATAATCAATCGAAATATTTTTTGTTCTTTCAAAAGCACTTTCCTGAAGGCGAATAAAATTATTATCCTGTGTGCTTGCAGATAATGCTTCACGACAAGCATCAACGAGGTCTGGCTGCAGATTTTGCATTTCATCGAGCATCAATTCTGCCGGGAACATAAACATCCCGCTATTCCATAGGTAATTACCTTCAGCCAGAAATCTTTCGGCCGTTGCTGCATCCGGCTTTTCCGCGAATGAAGAAACCTGAAACGTATTTTTTCTATCTGAAATTTCGTTGCCGCGTTGAATGTAGCCATAGCCTGTTTCGGGATGGTCCGGCTGGATGCCAAAGGTGACCAGATAACCCTTTTGTGCCGCGCTTGCCGCGCGGTGAATCCCATCCAGAAAAGCATCAGTATCACCAATGATATGATCGGTTGGCAAGATCAGCATCAGTGCATTGCCATAATGTTGTTGTACGTATAATGCCGCCGCCGTAATGGCGGGGGCGGTGTTATGCGCGGACGGTTCAATGATAATTTTAGGTTCGGCAATGCCGCAACGCTTCATTTGTTCTGCCAGCATAAAGCGATGTGCATCGTTACCAACCATCAAAGGTTGATGAAATAAATTATCATCCAGAATGCGGACAATTGTCTCCTGGATAATCGGCGTTTTGACATCCATGATGCCAATAAACTGTTTAGGGTGATTATCACGTGACAGGGGCCACAGGCGCGTCCCCGTACCACCGGAAAGAATGACCGGTACTATTTTCTGATGGTTGGATGGCATGCAAATCACTCCCGCACTGCATTATGCCTGTTTGCCAACTAAAGTAAAAGACCGGATGAGAGATTTCGCCACATACGGCTTTATGCTATAGCTAAGACCGTGAATCTTTCCTCAGATTGCATTGCAGAATTTTGTGCGGCCTTGCCCCATGCCGGTTATGGCGGCGAAGCGCGGCTGGATATGCCGACGCGCCTGGTCCATGCGACGGACAACAGCATTTATCAAATCTTGCCACATGCTGTGCTATTTCCGCGCACGCAAAGTGATTTGGCTGCTATCTTAAAACTGGCGCAGGAAGAACGTTTCGCGGGTATTGCTTTTACGCCGCGTGGGGGCGGGACGGGCACGAATGGCCAATCACTGAACGATAGTGTGATTATTGATACCAGCCGCTATCTCAACCGGATTCTGGAAATTGACATTGCCAATGGCTTTGTGCGGGTGGAGCCCGGCGTGGTTTTAGACCAGCTGAATGCGGCACTTGCGCCCCACGGCTATTTTTTCCCGCCCGATATTTCTCCCAGCAAAAGCGCAACCCTGGGCGGTATGGTTTCAACCGATGCCTGTGGCAAGGGTTCGACGGTTTACGGAAAAACAGGTGATTATGTTTTATCCCTGCGTGCAGTTTTGGCAAATGGACAGCAAATAGATACATCAAATTACAGTGATGCTGAACTGCGGGAAATTATTGCTGCGGATTACGATGCAGCTTGTGCGGCTATCCCGCAAATGCCACGCGGGCTCAGTGCTTATAATATTCCGGGCAGTTTTGATAAACAAAACGGACGGCTGGATTTTAATCGGTTATTGGCGGGATCTGAAGGCTCGTTGGTTGTGCTGCAGGAAATAAAATTAAAAATTATGCCGCGCCCACAATATAAAGCCATGGTGGCATTGGCCTATGATAACTTTGACACGGCGTTGCGCCATGTCGGTGCGCTGTTAAAATTTAACCCCACGGCGATTGAGACCATTGATAATCACATCATGGATTTGGCACGCAGGGATATTGTCTGGCACAGTGTTGAAAATGTGTTTCCACAATCGGATGCCACCATTATTCGTGCCATGCATTTTGCCGAGTTTGAGCGTTATGACGCAGAAGCACTGGCCAGTGATGTGCAGGCATTTTGTAACGCATTAAAAACAGATGGCATCGCTGTTGCATTTTATGCCACAGAGAATCCGGCAGAAATCAGCAGCATCAAGGAAATGCGCAAAAAATGCGCAGGGTTATTGGGCAATATGACAGGCAACCGCCGCCCCATTCCTTTTATGGAAGATACGGCAGTGCCACCGCATCATCTGGCAGATTATATTGCCGAGCTGCGGACTTTTTTGTCCAGCCATGGGCTGGACTGCGGGATGTTTGGCCATAGCGATGCGGGATGTTTGCATACGCGGCCCGCATTGGATTTACGCCAGGAAGAAGATGAAAAATTTATTCGTATTTTAACGGATGGCGCAGTTCAAATTTTAAAAAAATACGGCGGTGTCTTATGGGGTGAGCATGGCAAGGGGTTGCGCGCGGCCTATACCACAGAAATTGTGGGTACAAATTATTATGCCCTGATGCAAAAAATAAAATTGCATTTTGACCCGCATCATCGCCTTAACCCTGGTAAAATTGCTGTGCCGCCGGGACAAAAATTACTGGAGATTGATGCGGTGTCATTGCGCGGCCATCATGACCGGCAGATTAATTCAAAAATTTCTGCGCTATTCACAAAAGCAACTGAATGTAACGGAAACGGCTTGTGTTTCAGTGTCATGCCGGATGATACAATGTGCCCATCTTATAAAATCACACATGACCGCCGCCATTCGCCTAAGGGCAGGGCAGGTTTGCTGCGTGAATGGATGCGCCTGAAAAGTGCCGATGTACGCGCAGCTGAAAAATTTGCGCCGCAAGTCAAGGAAGCTTTGCACGGCTGTTTGTCCTGCAAGGCCTGCACCGCTGTTTGTCCTATTCACGTGAATATCCCGGACATGAAAACAGATTTTCTGGCAGAATTTTATCAAACGCGCCCGCGTCCATTGCGGGATTATCTACTTGCCTGCACGGAGATTGCCGTGCCAATATTATCAGCTTTGCCCGTGCAATTGCCCGATTTGTTTGGTTTGCGGGATTTGCCAAAGCCACCTGAGAAATCTTTGCGTGCCTTGATGCAAGAATTTAGTTTTAGATTTGCAACAGCAGAAAATGTAAGAAATGCGCCGCAGCCCGTGCTGATTGTGCAGGATGCCTATACCAGTTATTTTGAACCACAAGTTGTGATTTCTTTTCTGCAATTGCTGCACAAGCTTGGCTTCACACCATTGGTTATCCCATTTTTCCAAAGTGGAAAAACTTTTCACCTGGCAGGGTTTAAAAAAACCTTTCAGAAAATTGTAACGCGAAATGATGCTATGCTGTCTGAATGGCAGAAAGCCGCTGCGCCGATGATTGGCATTGACCCGGCCATGACATTGGTTTTTCGGGATGAATATCCCAAAGCACTCAAACGCCAACCGACATATCATGTTCAATTGCTGCAAGAATTTTTATCTGATCTGGATTTGCCGCAGACTAACCCCGCACAGCATCAGTTATTTTTGCATTGCAGTGAAAAAACCGCTGCGCCGCAAAGCACAACGTTATGGCAAAATATTTTTGCAAAAATGGGTATGACGCTGAGTGTCGTTGCCACAGGATGTTGCGGTATGGCGGGAGCTTATGGCCATCAATCTGAACATATCAATAATTCACGCGGTTTATATGACCTGTCGTGGCGCGGTAAAATATCACGCGGCAATGCGGTGACGGGTTATTCCTGCCGCAGTCAGATCAGCCGCTGTGAAAATATTGCGGCCATGCATCCCGTGCAGATTTTAAATTCAGCCCTGCAGGCGCGCGAGTGACTTCAGCCAGCCGTTGGCTTCGCATTCTGCGCGCAATGCGGCCGGGTCAGTATTAAATTTTTCCTGCATCTCACCTGCCCATGTTTGCGCGCCGCGCGTCTTTGGCATGGTGGATTGAAATACCTGTTTGGCATTGCCCGGCAAAAATGCATCGTTCAATCGTACCCATTTGCCGTCACGCTGGATCATGGTGCGTTCAATATATTCCACAAATGGGCCTTCACCCTTGAATTCAAAAACTTTGCCGCCGGGCCCTTCAAAACTGAATGTGCGTGAAATTGCTGCCACGGCGGCCTGCATTAATCCGCCCAGTTCCGTACCATCCCCGCCGGGTGCAATCATGGATTTTTCGGTGCCAACCGGGTCAATTACCTTGCGACCTTCAATAATATGACACAACATCGTGTCCCAGATATTACCCGTCAAAAATGCTTCATGGTTTACGCGCAGTCCATTGAAAATAGTCCATACCGCATATTGGCTGGCCTCGGTCGGATCCGCATTATGTTCAGCCAGAACTTCCTGCAGCTGTGCAACCTCAATGTTCCAGCGGATCACATCCCACCGGTCCGCAATCGCACGTTCAAGGGGGATTTGCCACGGACGTTCCTTGATAGAACGCGCGGAAGCTTCCAGGAATTGCCGCGCTTCGCCTTCGCTCAGATCCTCGTTTTTATGCAGCTTTTGCAAAACATGCTCCAGCCCTGCCAAAGGATCCGGCGCGGCGCGCATCATTTCTGAAATATAGGCCGCGAGTTTTGGATGGGTTTTTTGCAAATCCTGAATGTGAATTTGGCTGACGAATTGTTTGGGCAGTTCGGGCGCATCCAGCGGCGGGTCGAGGTGAATGGCATCGGCAAACATATTTTTGGCGCGTTCGC
>DPZW01000002.1:2710-2978 GCA_003536545.1 Rhodospirillaceae bacterium | reverse complement strand
TGAAAATCGACGGCGACAGCGCTGGCATCATTGAACTGCCTGCGGATGCCGCAGTGGGCAGCCCGGCGGTGGATGCGCTGGGCGCAGGTGATCCAATATTTGAAATCGGCCTCACGCCTAACCGTGCGGATTGCGCTGGTATTCGCGGCATTGCGCGTGACCTTGCGGCGGCGGGCATTGGCACATTAAAACCGCTGCCTGAAATTAGAATTTCTGAAAACGGTAAATCGCATATCGGCATCAAGCGCGAAGTGGATGATAAATTATG
>DPZW01000002.1:538-2489 GCA_003536545.1 Rhodospirillaceae bacterium | reverse complement strand
GCTCTTCCGATCTGGCATCACGCGCGAAGTGGATGATAAATTATGTCCGCTATTCGCCACGCGGTTGATTATGGGCGTAAAAAACGGTCCGTCGCCTGAATGGCTGCAACAGCAATTGCGTGCGGTCGGTCTGCGACCGATTTCGGCGCTTGTGGACATCACGAATTTTTTTACCATGGACCGCGCGCGGCCATTACACGTATTTGATGCAGATAAAATTAAAGGTGCGTTGATTGTCCGCGATGCGCACAAGGGTGAAAAACTCGATGCATTAAATGATAAATCTTATGAACTTGCGCCGGGCATGGTGGTGATTGCGGATGATAACGGCGTGCAATCGCTGGCGGGCGTGGTGGGCGGCGTTGCAACATCCTGTGATGAAAACACCGTGAATGTCCTGCTGGAAGCAGCATTATGGGATGCCGCGAATATCGCCCGCACGGGCCGTGATTTGCAGATCAATTCAGATGCGCGTTACCGGTTTGAGCGCGGCGTTGACCCAAAAGCTGTCATCAGCGGATTGGATGCTGCTGCGCAGATGATCGTGGAATTATGCGGCGGGCAGGTGAGCGCGGCTGTCATTGCAGGCGCGGAGCCGGATAATGCACGCAATTATACGCTGCGCACCGATCGTTGCAAAACTTTGGGCGGGATTGATTTGTCGATCGCGCAGCAATCCAAAATCCTGATGGATCTGGGTTTCATCGTGGTGGCGAAAGATGGTGCGCTGCAAGTGACCACGCCCAGCTGGCGTCATGACGTGATGGGCGAAGCTGATCTGGTCGAGGAAATCCTGCGCATCCATGGCTTTGACAATATCCCGCCGGTATCGGTGCCAATGGCAGATACGGTGCCTGCGCCGGGCGTGAATGACAATCAACGTCGCGTTTTGCGTGCGCGCCGCGCGCTTGCCGCGCAGGGATTGCTGGAATCCGTAACCTGGTCTTTTGTGAAAGAAAGCGAAGCTAAGGTATTTGGTGGTGGTGCGGATAACCTGAAACTCGTTAACCCAATTTCCACCGACATGTCTGACATGCGCCCGACACCGCTGCCGGGATTGCTGGCAGCGCTGCAGAATAATTTTAATCGTGGCATTCGCCTCGATGGTTTGTTTGAAATTGGCCCCGCATTTTTATCACCAGCACCGGACGGCCAGCAGACACGCGCCGCTTGGGTGCGCTCACCCGCGCCGCAGCGGCACTGGCAGGGCAATCAATCGGCAGATGTCATGACGGTGAAAGCGGATGTTGTGGCAATACTGAATGCACTCGGCCAGAATACGGATCTGCCCGTGACGCGCGACGTGCCGGGTTATTATCACCCAGGCCGTGCTGGCGCAATTTATGTGGGGAAGAATCCTATCGCTTATTTCGGCGAATTGCATCCTGAAGTTTGTGGACTTTATGATTTCAAAACTGCACCAGTGGTGGCAGAAATTATTCTCGATAATCTGCCGCCACCAACGAAAAAAGGAAATGCAAAACCATTGCTGGATGCATCGGTGTTGCAGCCGGTGTCACGCGATTTTGCATTTGTGGTGCCGCAGGCATTGTCTGCAGGAGAGCTGGTAAAGGCTGTCAAATTGGCCGACCGCAACCTGATCACGGGCGTCGATGTTTTTGATGTGTATGAAGGCAATAAAATGGCCGCGGGCGAAAAATCACTGGCAATTTCTGTAACTATCCAGCCCAAAGATAAAACGCTGACGGATGTTGAGATTGAAAATATTGCCAAAGCTGTTATCACTGCGGCAGAAAAACTCGGCGGGCGGATCCGCTAAAGGAAAAAAATAATGGCTGCCTATCAATACGTCTACACCATGTCCAAAATGTCCCGTGCCTATGGGCAAAAGGTGATTTTGGATAATATTACGCTGGCATTTCTGCCGGGCGCGAAAATCGGCGTCCTGGGCGTGAACGGCGCGGGGAAATCCACGCTGCTGAAAATCATG
>DPZW01000002.1:0-237 GCA_003536545.1 Rhodospirillaceae bacterium | reverse complement strand
AACGTTCTGGAAAACGTGATGGAGGGGATGGGTGAGCGTAAGGCATTGCTGGATGAATATAATGAAATCTCTGCCAAGTTTGCCGAAGAAATGTCTGATGATGAGATGAATAATCTGATTGCCAAGCAAGCCGAGCTGCAGGAAAAAATTGACGCAGCAGATGCGTGGAACCTGGAACGTGAAGCGGAAATCGCGATGGATGCGCTGCGCTGCCCACCGGCGGATGCGAACGTCACT
>DPZW01000149.1:7143-7279 GCA_003536545.1 Rhodospirillaceae bacterium | reverse complement strand
AAGCCCGTCCAAGGCCAAAACCATTGGGAAATACCTGGGCAAGGATTATGAAGTCCTGGCTTCTTTCGGCCATGTCCGCGACTTGCCGCCCAAGGATGGCTCAGTCCGGCCGGATGAAGATTTCGCCATGGACTGG
>DPZW01000149.1:0-6891 GCA_003536545.1 Rhodospirillaceae bacterium | reverse complement strand
CAAACACGTCAAAGATATCCTGGCCGCCGCCAAAGGGGCCAAAGCCATTTATCTGGCGACTGACCCGGACAGAGAGGGCGAGGCCATTTCATGGCATATCGAAGAATTATTGAATGAAAAGAAATTAGACACGGGCCGCGAAATTCACCGCGTGACGTTTAATGAAATTACCAAAACGGCAATTCAGGCGGCCTTTAACAAACCCCGCGCCGTGAATGCGGAATTGGTGGAAGCCTATTTGGCGCGCCGCGCACTGGATTATCTGGTTGGCTTTAACATCTCGCCGCTGTTGTGGCGCAAATTACCGGGATCAAAATCTGCGGGCCGCGTACAATCGGTCGCACTGCGTTTGATCTGCGAGCGTGAAGATGAAATTGAAAAATTCAAAGCCGAAGAATATTGGACGATTGAAGCCACGATTGAAACCGAAGACGGTACGCGCTTCCCTGCGCGTCTGACGCATTTTGAAGGCCAGAAGCTGGAAAAATTTTCCATCACCGATGAAGCCAATGCACGAAGAATCGCCGCCGCACTGGAAGGACAAGCTTTCACCGTCACGGCGCAGACGCGCAAGGAAGTGAAACGTAATCCTTCGCCGCCGTTCATTACATCATCCATGCAGATGGAAGCATCCCGCAAACTGGGCATCGGCGCGCAGCAAACCATGCGCCTGGCGCAACAACTATATGAAGGTGTGGATATCGGCGGCGAAACCGTGGGGCTGATCACCTATATGCGTACGGATGGCGTACAATTGTCCGAAGAAGCGATTGGCTCATGCCGCTCCATGATTGATCAGCTTTACGGCCAAACCTATCTGCCTGGGGAGCCACGCGTTTATACGACCAAAGCCAAAAATGCGCAGGAAGCGCACGAAGCCATTCGCCCAACGGATTTGCATCGCTCACCGGATGCCGTGAAAAAATATTTGAACTCCGAACAACTTGCGCTTTATGAAATGATCTGGATGCGAACCCTGGCCGCGCAAATGGAAAGCGCGATTATGGATCAGGCCGCAATTGATTTTACAGGCGCAAACAATGCAACCTTGCGCGCCACAGGTTCTGTCATCAAGTTTGATGGTTTCCTGAAGGTCTATAGCGAAGGCAAAGACGAAACGCCCGAAGAAGACGATGAAAATCGCCGCCTGCCTGAACTCCAAGACGGCGCGAAGGTGAAGACGCCTGAAATTACGCCCGACCAGCATTTCACCCAGCCACCGCCAAGATATTCCGAAGCGACATTGGTCAAGGCCATGGAAGAACTCGGCATTGGCCGTCCGTCAACCTATGCCAGCATCATTAACGTGCTGCAGGAACGCAGTTATGTGCGGATTGATAAAAAACGCTTTATTCCCGAAGATCGCGGGCGCGTCGTCACATCTTTCCTGCAGAATTTTTTTAAGAAATATGTGCAGTATGATTTTACGGCCGATCTGGAAGGCCAATTGGACGATGTATCCGCAGGCAAATTAAACTGGAAAAAACTGCTGCGCGAATTCTGGGGAGATTTCTCCGCCGCGATTGAAGAAGCCAAACCCCTGACCATCACGCAGGTGATTGATGTATTGGATGCGGAATTAGAAGCGCACCTGTTCCCGCCGCGCAATGACGGCACGGATCCGCGCAAATGCCCACTGGATGGTGGTCGCCTTGGATTAAAACTGGGTCGTTACGGCGCATTCATCGGCTGTTCGCATTACCCGGAATGTGAATTTAAAAAACCACTGTCAGTAGGTGTGGGCGGCGCAAACGGTGAAGGTGGCGAAGATTCTGGTCCGCGTATTCTGGGCCCACATCCGGACAATGGCGAAGATATCGAAGTCAAAATCGGCCCCTATGGCCCCTATGTTGAAATGCCCGGCGCAGAAGGCAAACCCAAACGTTCGTCCCTACCGCGCGGCATGTCCATTGCGGATATGACACTGGAAAAAGCCATTGAACTGCTGCGCCTGCCGCGCGAAGTGGGGATTTTCCCCGAAACAGGTGAAACGATTACCGCAAATGTGGGGCGCTTTGGCCCATTTGTGCAGGCTGGTAAAATTTATGCCTCTGTCCCTAAAGATGAAGATATTCTTACCATTGGCCTGAATCGCGCAATTACGCTATTGATGGATAAGAAAGAGAAAATGAAGCCGCTGCGCATTTTGGGTGAACACCCCGAAGGCGGCGAAATTGGAATCTACACGGCGCGCTTTGGACATGTGGTGCGCCACGGCAATATGGAGGCGAATTTGGCACGCGTAATTATGATTGATGATGTCACCCTGGAAGAAGCGATTGCATTGCTCGCAGAAAAAGGCCGCCCGCGTTTAGGCACGAAAGTGCCGAAGAAAAAACCTGCAAAAAAAGCAGCGGCCAAAAAACCTGCTGTGAAAAAGCCAGCAGCAAAAAAAGCTGCCAAGATTTCCGGCAAGCGTCCTGCGGCAAAGAAAGCCAAATAATTAGTGAAGCGCGGAAAAAGATCGAAAAAAAATATTCGAGAGCGCGGCGCAGAACGCACGCCTAAAGCCAAAAAATCTTTCAGCGGTAAAAAGCCCGCCGCCGCGCCAGCCGGCAAACCGCGCGAGAAATCTGCCATCATCTACGGCCTCGCCACACAAATCGGCCGTGCCTGGCAATTAAAACCCGTCACCCGCAAAGACAATAACACCTACACCATCATTGACGCAAAAAAACATCCACTTTCCGAGGGTGATATCATCCGCGCTGTCATCACCGGCGAAGCCAAAGGCAGAAATCAAAACGTGGTATTTGGGGCAAAGATCGGCCATCAGGATGACCCGGGCGTGTTTCATGTCTTGGCAACTTTATCATTAGAACTCCCCAATGAATTTTCTGCCGCCACATTGGCCGAAGCTGCGCAAGGCAAAGTGCCCGAACTAGGGCGGAGACGTGATTTGCGCGAAGTGCCATTGGTCACAATTGATGATATTGATGCCAAAGATTTTGATGACGCGGTTTACGCCGAGAAATCTGGCGCAGGATGGCGGCTGATTGTTGCGATTGCCGATGTCGCGCATTACGTGGCGGCAGGCAGCGCGCTTGACAAAGAAGCCTTTATCCGCGGCAATTCTGTTTACTTCCCCGGGCATGTCATCCCGATGCTGCCGGAACGTTTGTCGAATGATATGTGTTCCTTGCGCCCGCACACGCCGCGCGCCGCACTCTGCTGTGAAATGCAATTGGATAATGCCGGTAAAATTAAATCATGGGAATTTTACCGCGCATTGATACGATCGGCTGCGCGCCTGACATACCGTCAGGTGCAGGATGCCATTGATGGCCGCACTGACGAAACCACTGCGCCGATTATGGAAACAGTGATCACGCCGCTGCATCAATGCTTTCAGTCACTGCTCAAGGCACGCGTGGCGCGCGGCACGTTGGATCTGGACCTGCCGGAATATAAAGTGATGTTTGATGACTTGGGCCGCGCCGTCGATATTCACAAACGCACACGCCTGGACAGCCATAAACTGATTGAAGAAATGATGATTGCTGCCAATGTCTGTGCAGCCAAGGAATTGAACAAGCGCAATGCCCCTGCGCTGTACCGCGTCCATGATGCGCCGGACCCGGTGAAGCTGGAATTCGCACGCGATATTTTGAATACGATGGGCTTCAAACTGGTCAAGGGTGCGCCACAGCCGCGTGACTTTATGCAAATTCTGAACCAGGCCAAAGATCACCTGGAAGCTCCGCTGATCAATCAGGTTATTTTGCGCACGCAGTCACAGGCAGTATATTCCCCCATGCATGGCGGACATTTTGGCCTTGCGCTCACGCATTATACGCATTTTACTTCGCCTATCCGGCGTTATTCGGATTTGATTGTGCACCGCGCGTTGATTAATGCGCTGAACATTGACCGCCAGGATATGCCAACAGCGGGTGTATTATCTGAAATTGCGATACATATTAATGTGACAGAACGCCGTGCGATTGAAGCTGAACGCCAGGTGATGGATCGTTACCGCGCGATGATGCTGACAGGTCAGGAAGGGCATATTTTTTCCGTGCGTATCAATGGCATTTCCCGTTTCGGCGCATTCGTGACGATTGATGCCAGCGGTGCAGATGGTATTATTCCAATGCGTTATCTGGGCCGCGATTATCTGATATGGCAGGAAGGCAAACCGTATCTCGCCAATCGTGGCGGCAAAGCCGTTTACCGCTTGGGGCAGATTCTAAACGCAAAATTGATTGAAGTTTCGCCAATTTCAGGCGGATTGGTGTTTGAAGTTGTGAATAAATCTTCAGATTCCGCAGAAATTCCCCGCAAACCCTTGCGCACGGGCGGCGCATCAGTAAAATCCGGGCAAAGAAAATTCAGGAGACCCAAAAAATGATCCGCCGCACCCTTGTCCTTTTTGCCATCACAATTTCCCTGTCCGGTTGCGCTTATTTCGGATCGGAATTCCTGGTCTGGCAACTGAACAAAACGGAGCCGACTGGATCTGAGTTTTCTAAACAGCTGACCGCGCAGTACAAGGCACGCGCCAATGAAAGCCAATACCAGAATTTCAACTATGAACAGGCATACCGCAATGCCGATCGGGGCCTGGATGCATCCGTAGGTGCGCCGGTTAAGCCGCTGACCACAGATGAATTTAATATCCCAGAAAATATGATGCCTGAAATTGTGCAGGCACGGATTGATCTGGACAAAGCACTGGACGCCGGTGCGCGTGACGTAACACCGCGCGAAGCTGCGCTGGCACAAGCCAAATTTGATTGCTGGATTGAAGATGCCGCCAAAACATGGCTCCCGGAACTTTATCAGGAATGCCGCCGCGAATTCTATCTTGCCTTTAATCAGATGACGGCCATGCGCGGACAACCGGTTGATGTTTCCGGCACCACGATTGGCCAGCCAGATGCAGTGGATATGAATGCCAACCGCTTTATGCTGTTCTTTGGCACAGCGGGCGCAAAGCTGAATGTCAGCACCGCAACCTCGCTGGATCAAATCGCGCAGATTATCAAGCAGCGCAGGCCAAAACTGGTGCGGATTGAAGGCCATTCCGATGCAAGCGGCAGCAGCAAAGCCAAGCAGAATATTTCTGACAAACGTGCAATTACGGTGGCCGAAGCCCTGATCGCACGCGGCGTGGATGCGAAATTACTTGAGACCAAAGGTTGGTCTGACCGTAAACCATTATTCAAAACTAAGAATAAAAATGTTCCTGCCAACCGCCGCGCAGAGATCTGGTTGGATTTTTAGCCTATGATTTATCATGCAAAAACGCATGGCATCACGGTTAAAGTGCAGCCGGAGTTTCTGGAACATCAAAGCGATCCCACTGAAGATCATTATGTCTGGGCCTATCATGTCCGCATTGAAAATGGCAGCGAAGGCGCAGTACAATTGCTCAGCCGCACATGGGAAGTGATTGATGCATTCGGCAATATCCGTCATATTTCCGGCGAAGGTGTGGTGGGCATGCAGCCGCTAATCGCGGCGACAGAATTCTTTGAATATAATTCCGGCACATCCCTGAAAACACCATCCGGCTTTATGCGCGGCACTTATCAATTGGAAGACGAAGACGGGAATGAATTTGATATTGATATTCCCATTTTCTCGCTCGACAGCCATTACCAGAACGTGGTGCTGCAGTAATTAAACCATCGCCATCCCGCCATTGACATGAAGGGTTTGACCCGTCACATAGGCGGCTTCATCGGATGCCAAGAATAATACAGCAGCCGCAATATCTTCAGGTGTGCCCATGCGGCCTGCGGGGATTTTCTCGTTAATCTTCCCTTTTTGATCATCATTCAGCGCATCTGTCATATTCGTTGCAATGAAACCGGGTGCCACACAATTGACCGTAATCCCGCGCGATGCAACTTCGGCCGCCATAGCTTTGCTCATCCCCACCAAACCTGCTTTGGACGCGACGTAATTCGCCTGACCAGGATTACCCGTGGTGCCGACGATGGATGAAATCGAAATAATGCGACCATTGCGACGTTTCATCATACCCTTAATCGCCGCGCGTGCGAGGATGAATGAAGCACGTAAATTTACATTTAACACCGCATCCCAATCTTCATCCTTCATGCGCATGGCCAGCGTATCGCGCGTGAGGCCTGCATTGTTTATCAGGATATCCAGCTGGCCCAATGCGGCTTCCGCATTATCGACCAATGTCGCCACTGCATCATTATCAGACAAATTCGCGGCGATAATCACCGCGCTATCACCCAGTTCAGCTTTCAGTGCATTCAGCTTATCCATGTTCGTGCCGGAAATCGCGACGCGCGCGCCGGCCGTGGCCAAAGCCTTTGCAATTGCCGCGCCAATACCACCGGATGCGCCTGTGACCAATGCGTTTTTGCCGTTCAAAGAAAACATGTTAACCTTCCTGTTGGCTAATTCTTACCTTCACCGATAGATTAAGACTAGGCGTTAATTACCTGCTGGCTGCAATTTTGCAAAGCGTGGATAGCTGCTGATTGGCTTTTGATCTACGCATGTTCTGGCCACCAGGTCATCAATTGCCTTTGCCAGCCATTCAACTTTCTGGGGCACGGATGCCTCATTGTAAGCCACGCGAACTGAAAGTGTATGTTCTGTAATCGGATTACCGCTCATTCTGGCATGCCCGTCCATTACATCTTCAAAGGCGGCAAATTTATTTAAGGTTTCTTTTGCTCTGGCATGCAAATTAATTTCTTCGGGAGTGCGGCCGCCCATATTGGCAATCATGGCACTGCGCAAAGTTGCTTTGGCAGCTGTGAATGAAATCTCTACGCGATCTGACATGAATAGCTCCTTTAAAAATCTTGGGTAGAATAGCCCTCCCGCCATGCCAAAACAAGAAAATTAAGCCACTGCCCTGCTATTCAAATAGGCCTCAATATCTGCGGGTGTGCCGACGCT
>DPZW01000036.1 GCA_003536545.1 Rhodospirillaceae bacterium | reverse complement strand
ACTTGCCAAGGTGGAAAAATGGTAAAAGTGGATAAGGGCAAATGGGATCAGTCACAGTCTTTTGAAAATGATCATGAATTCAATATGACATGGATCCGTGAATGCCAGCGTGTTTTAAAGCCCAATGGCACAATTTTTATCAGCGGCACGATGCACAATATTTATAGTGTTGGATTTGCACTGCAATCATTAGGTTTTAAGATTATCAATGACATTGCATGGTTTAAAGTTAATCCGCCGCCTAATTTGGCCTGCCGTTATTTTACGCATTCAACAGAAACAATTCTGTGGGCGAAAAAGGGTGAGAAAGCAAAGCACGTATTTAATTACGATGTGATGAAAGCGATGCCCGATCCTGCGCCAAATAAACAAATGCTGAGCCTTTGGCGCATCACGCCGCCAGGCACAAATGAGAAACGCTATGGCAAACATCCCACACAAAAACCTGAAGCTTTGATGGATCGCATTGTACAAGCTGCGACCAATGTGGGTGATTTGGTGCTCGATCCATTTTGCGGCAGCGGTACAACCGGTGTTGCGGCAGTGCGTCATGGCCGCCGTTTCATTGGTTTTGATTTAGATCAAAAATATTTGGATGTCGCAAAGAAACGTATTTTAGATGAGAAGAATTTATTAACATCTGGTGTCACTAAAAAGGCTGCTTAAGATGAAGAAGGGCGGCATTGGCGGAGCGAATACTAAAACAGGTCTCCATTTTGAGACACGCGCAAGCTTGGAAACTTTGTTAGAAGCAATGCCAAATTATGAAATAAGAAAAATATCTGGTCAGGCAGGCGAGGGTGTATTTTACAAGGGAGAGTTAGTCGCTCGCAGTTTTAAGCAACATGCGTTTTATAAATTTCTTGAAGAAAAGGGTGTCAATTGGAAATCAATTGTTTCAGCAAAATTGCTCCCGGATAATGCACTTTTGGTTATAGTAAGAGATACGCTCTTTATTGTGGAAGTTAAATTCCAACAAATTGGTGGCTCTGTTGATGAAAAATTACAAACATGCCTATTTAAAAAACTACAATATACAAAATTAGTTAAAGATTTAGGTTACATGGTAGAATATATATACGTATTGGACGACGCTTGGTTTAATAAACCTAAATATAAGGATGTTTTTGATTTTATCACTTACGCAGGTTGTCACTATAGATTTAATACGCTTCCTTTAGCTTGGCTGGGGCTACCACAAGAGTAAATAGGCCTGGATCCCCGCTTTCGCGGGGATGACAATCTCGGTAACTGATAAATCACTCTAAAATCGAAATACTGGGGCCGGATGCCCTACACAAACCCGAATTTCTGGGTTAAAACCATGCCGTAACAGAACGTTTTTGCCCCGGTAGCCCATGCCCACTGTAATCATTGATGGCGTCAGCCTTGAAGTAGAGCCCGGAACCTCCATTCTCCAGGCCTGTGAGCAATTGGGCATCGAAGTGCCGCGTTTTTGTTATCACGATAAATTATCCGTTCCCGCCAATTGCCGCATGTGTTTGGTGCAGGTCAAAGGCGCGCCGAAACCGGTAGCCAGTTGCGCGATGGCATGCGGCGACAAGATGGAAGTTTTGACGTCCAGCGAATTGGTGCACAAAGCCCGCAAGGGCGTGATGGAAATGCTGCTCATCAATCACCCGCTGGATTGCCCGATTTGCGACCAGGGCGGTGAATGTGATTTGCAGGATCAGGCCGTGGGTTATGGTTTTGACCGTTCGCGTTTTGAAGAAAATAAACGCGCGGTAAAAGATAAAGAGCTCGGCCCGCTGATTAAAACCGTGATGACGCGTTGTATTAACTGCACGCGCTGTGTGCGGTTCAGTGAAGAAGTTGCGGGCAATGATGAACTCGGCCAGTTTTACCGCGGCGAGCATGCGGAAATCGGCACTTATATCGAGGCTGCGGTGGCCAGCGAATTATCAGGTAATATGATTGATGTTTGCCCGGTTGGTGCGCTGACCAGCAAACCCTATTCATTCAAAGCGCGCCCGTGGGAGCTGCGCAAAACGGAATCTGTGGACGTGATGGACGCGATGGGCGCGGCAATCCGCGTGGATGCACGTGGCGGCGAAGTGATGCGTATTTTGCCGCGATTGAACGAAGATGTGAATGAAGAATGGATTTCCGACCGCACGCGTTTTGCCTATGACGGATTAAAACGTCAACGTCTGGATGTGCCCTATATCCGCGCGCGCGGTGCGTTGCAGCCAGTATCGTGGGACGAAGCATTCCGCCATGCGCAGGAAAAATTATCCGGCATCCGCGGCGATGCAATTGCGGCGGTTTCAGGCGATTTGTCGGCAGCCGAAGAAATCATTACGCTGCGCCGCTGGATGGAAACATTGGGTTCACAAAATATGGAATGCCGCCAGCGCGGCGAAGTATTTGATGTCTCGCAAACCGCCGGTTGGGTATTTAATTCAACGATTGCAGGCATCGATCAGGCGGATTTAATTTTATTGGTGGGCACCAATCCGCGCTGGGACGCAGCTGTGTTAAATGCGCGTATCCGCAAGCGCAGCCTGACGGGCAAATGCGAAATTTATAATATCGGCACGGAACATGATCTGACTTATCCGGTTGTGCAATTAGACGATAATCCAACCGTGCTGCAGCAGATTGCCGAGGGTCGTCATGCTTTTGCAGAAAAATTAACAGCGGCAAAAAATCCAATGTTGATTTTGGGCTGGTCTGCATTGTCACGCAAAGATGGCATGGCTGTGCATGCGGCGGCATCACGCATTTCAGAAAAATATCTGCAGCGCGGCGCGTGGAATGGTTTTAACGTCTTGCATACGCAAATTGGTTTGCCGACAGC
>DPZW01000178.1 GCA_003536545.1 Rhodospirillaceae bacterium | reverse complement strand
CGGCGCATGGCTGCCCGTAAAAACTGCGGCGGCGCGGATGCCGAAGATTTTTCAGAAAGCGATAGCGTTCTATCAGGGCGCGCAGTAACGCACACCCAACTGTCCGCCCGCGAGGATATCAAGCTTGAGCAGTTTTATATCCACGGATTTTATTTTTTTATCCGCCAGCAATCGCGCCGCCAGTTCGCGCGCGAAACTTTCCAGCAGATCCATATGCGTTTTCGCCATCTCCTGCACGGCGTTGACGATATTGACGTAATCATAGGTTTCCGCGATTTGGTCGGCATGCGGCGCTGCGCGCAGTTCCGCCGTGACGGAAACACTCACGCGCTGCGGGGCTGCGCGTTCATGGGGGTGAATGCCGATGCGCAATTCAGCAATATAATTCTCAAGCAATAATTGCGTCATCGCCATGCGCTATGCCGCCAGGATCTTGCGCAAAAACAATTCCCGATGTTCAGGGCAGGCACCGAATTCCTGGATCGCCGCGCGGTGCGCGTCGGTACCGTAACCCATATGGGTGTCAAAACCATACATGGGATAACGCTGATGCATTTCCATCATAATTTTATCGCGTGTGACCTTGGCAAGAATGGATGCCGCGCTAATCGGCATATGTGTGGCATCACCGCCCACAAAGCAGAGTATTTTTTGCGGATGGAAGGATGGAAATTCCGGCGCGCGGTTGCCGTCCACCCAGATTTCCCAGTCGTGTAAATCGCCGTTATCATTGCGGCGAATATGCATAGCCAATTCTGCCACTGCACGCTGCATCGCCAGCATGGTCGCGCCCAGAATATTTAATTCGGCAATTTCCTTCACACCCACAATGCCGATGCCATAACGCGCCTCGCGTGAAATAATTTCATATAAAACTTCGCGTTGGCGCGAAGATAATTTTTTGGAATCTGTCAGTGGCGGTTGATCGCGCAGAAATAATTCAAAATCCTGCGGCAATACCACAGCGGCGGCCACCACCGGCCCTGCCAGGGGGCCGCGACCTGCCTCATCAATGCCGATTGCGCCGTTCATGTACACAGAATACAGCAATTCTTCAGCGGAGGGCGGAATTTTCTCTTTTGTGCAGTGCAATCTTGCGGCGCACAAAAAATCGCGTTATATATAAATATGCCTATTCAAAAAGATATTTCAGATAAAAAATCAGGTCGTTCAGGGGTATCCGCCCCGGTCGCCGTATCCAAAACTATTCGTGCCATTACCCAAAATGCCCTCGGGAAGGCCGGGCAAAATTTTGCTCAGCTTTTATCGCATTGGCCGCAGGTTGTCGGGCCGGAACTTGCCAAAAAATGCTTGCCCACCGCGATGAATTTTCCCAAAGGCAAGAATGCCAACGCCACCTTGCATCTGGCCACCAACAGCGCGAATGCTCTTGAATTATCCTATCAAATTCCCTTGCTGCTGGAGCGCGTGAATTCTTTTGTCGGCTATAAGGCGATTGCGGAAATCCGTCTGGATCACACACAGCTGCCATCATCGGAATATAAAGTTGTCACCGGTTCTTTCCGCGGCGGTGCGGGGCAGGCAAATACCCTGCAGGCACCCATTGTGCGCGATAAAACGCCGGTACCCGAAGAAGTTTGCCAGATCTACAGCGATATCAAGGATCCTGAATTGCGCGCACGCCTGGAATCCCTGTGTCGTGCTGTTTCATCGGCGGCTTAGAAAAAACGGGGGGAAGGCGTTGCTTTCCACGTTTAATTTTTCTAGGGTCTGTGCATGAAAAAAATCCTCCTTCTCGCGCTTACAAGTTTCTTTTTAACGGCACCGCTTTATGCGGCGGAAACCGCTGAAAAGACGGAAAAGAAAGCAGAAAAGAAATCCGTGATTACGCTTTCAATGGGCCGCGCGGATGCACCTGTGGTAATTGATGAATATGCGTCGCTGGGCTGTCCGCACTGCCAGGATTTTCACAAGAATACTTTGCCGCAGCTCAAAGCAACTTTCATCGACAGCGGCCGGGTGCGGATTATCTTCCACCACTTCCCGCTGGATAAAGCATCAGTCGATGCAGCTTTATTCGTTCATTGTGTTCCCGCAGATCAGGCATGGGATGTGGTGAAATTACTTTATGATGATCAGGAAAACTGGGCGCGCGATCCCAAATATCAGACCAAATTTCTGGGTTATGCCGCCATGCTGGGCTTGCCTGAAAAGACCCTGAAGGCCTGCCTGGCAGATACGGCCAAACGCGATGAAATCCTCAAGGCCCGCGTTCATGCGGATAAAAAGCTCAAGGTAGAATCAACGCCTACCTTTATCTTTAACAAGGGCACGGCGAAGCTCTCTGGCACCCAAAGTTTTGAGCAAATGTCCAATATTATCAATAAAATGTAGCTTCAGACCGCCAAAATCGCTATATTTTGACATAATTTTAACCGCCAGAGATTCTTCTATATGCAGCTGACCAAACTCTCCCTTTCCGGCTTTAAATCCTTTGTTGATAATACGGATGTGGATATCCCGCCGGGCCTCACCGGGATTGTGGGTCCCAATGGCTGCGGCAAATCCAACACGGTGGAGGCTTTGCGCTGGGTGATGGGTGAGACTTCTGCCAAACGTCTGCGCGGCGGCGGGATGGATGATGTGATTTTTGCCGGCACGCGCTCGCGCCCTGCACGCAACATCGCCGAAGTAAAATTAATTCTGGACAATACCGCGCGCACCGCGCCGCCGCAATTTAACGATGCGGATATTATCGAAATTCGCCGCCGTATTGAGCGTGGCGCAGGCAGTGATTACACCCTGAACAGCAAACCCGTGCGTGCAAAAGACATTCAAACTTTATTGATGGATGTGGCTGCGGGCGCATCAAGTGCATCCATGATCTCACAGGGCCGAGTGGCTGCGATTGTGAATGCCAAACCGCAGGAGCGTCGCCAGATTTTGGAAGAAGCTGCGGGCGTATCCGGCTTGCGCGCACGTCGCCGCGAAGCGGAATTAAAATTACAGGCCGCCGAGGCCAACCTGACGCGCGTCGATGATGTGGTGGGTGGTCTGGAAACCCAATTGGCGGCACTGAAAAAACAATCGCGCCAGGCTGTGCGTTACCGCGAATTATCAGAAAAGATCCAACGCCTGGACGGCCTCTATTTGCGTCAGGAATATTTGCGGATTTTATCCGAATGGCAAAATGCAACTTCCGCACAAAATGCGGCGGATCAAAAAATTGCCGAAGCGACTGTGGTGGTTACACAGGCCGCAACGGCCGAAGCGCAAGCAGCAGCCAATATGCCAGCCTTGCGCGAAGAAGCGGTGCGCACCGGTGCAGCATTGCAACGCCTGAAGATTGAAGACGAGAATCTGGCGACTGAGGAATCCCGTGCTGCCCAGCGTTTGATGCAGGTGGCTGTGGCACAAAACGAAACCCAGAGCGATATCCAGCACCAGGAGCAAGAGCAAAAAGAGGCGGATGAAACCTCTGCGCAATTGCAAAGTGAAATTGACCAGATCAACATTGCGGATCAAAATAATGCGGAAACAGTGGCTGCGGCTGCGGCTACGCTGTCAGATGCAACCACGGCGCATAAGGCCGCATCTACAGAATTTGACGCGCGCCGTCAGGCAGTATTGGAAACAGAAAGCCAACGCCAGAATGCATCCCGCCTGAAATCACAAAGTGAAACGCGCCTGCAGAATTTGCAAACCGAGGCATCCGCTATTGAAACACGCCTGGAAAACTTGGCGCAAACCCTTGATAACGATCAGGCATTGATTGCCGCCGAAGCCGCACATGCAGAGGCCCGCAGCGCGCGTGATGCGGCGCAGGCACATGTGGACCGCCAAACAGAATTGCGCAGTGAAGCCGAAAAATCTTTGGTCGATGCGCGCGCAGAGGAAAGCAAATCCCGCGAACGCCAGGCCATTGTGCAGGGTGAGTTATCCGCACTTGAAAAGCTCATGTCATCTGATCACGATCACGACGAAGCGGTGATTGAGCAATTATCTGTGCCCACCGGCTTTGAAACCGCATTAGCGGCGGCTCTTGGCGAGGCCGCGCGCGCGAGCCTGGATAAGAATCATGCCAGTTACTGGATGAGTCTGCCGGAATTGAACGCGCCTGTCTTGCCCGGCGGCCTGCCATCACTGGCATCCAAAATGGATGCTCCGCGTGAATTACTGCGCGTTTTGCAATATGTCGGCGTTGCGCCGGATACGGAAACAGCAGCGCGTTTGGCTGATCAATTACAGCCAGGCCAGAAAATTGTGACGGCAGATGGTGCGTTGTGGCGTTGGGATGGTTACTGCGTTCAGGCCGGTACGATGACAGCATCAGCGCGACGCATGCAACAGCGCAACCGCGCGAAAGAATTATTGGTTATTGCGACTGAACAAAAATCTGTACTGGATGCAGCTGCTGCTGCGCGCGCGAGTGCGGAAAATACATTTGCTGAAATTGATGCATCACTGCGCCGCGCGCAATCTGAATTCCAGGCTGCGCAAAAACGCCTGGAGGAATGCCAGACTGCGGTGACCGCTGCGCGCGAGGCGCAAAGCTCTGCCCGCCAGGAACAGGCCATGCTGCGCGAATTGGCGCGTAAAAATACTGATGCGCAAACAGAGGCACAAAGCGAACTCACACGCGCCACAGAAATTTTATCATCTTTGCCGGATGCCGAGACGTTGGAAGCTGCTGCTGCCGCGGCTAGGGAGGCCCTGGATGCTGCATTTAATGCCCTGCGCGAAGCACAGGTTGCACATGACCACCTTGAATATCAGGCCAATGCCCGCGCTGCGCGCCGCAATGAAATGTCTGAACAGCAAATGCAATGGGCGACGCGTTCAGAACGTGCATCCCAGCGTCTGGCTGAGCTGCGTGAACGCGCCGAAGTGCAAGCCAAAGAACATACAGAGCTGATGCAAAAACCGGCTGAAATTCGTGAATTGCGCACGGCGTTGCTCCAGCAATTGCAAAATGCCGAAGGCCTGCAGCAGCAGGCCAATAACGCGCTGCAGGATTCTGAAAATATTCTCCGTGAAAAAACACATGCATTAAAAGATGCGGAAGCCCAGCTGGCGAATGCGCGTGAAGCGCGCCTGCGGCTCGACACCAATATGGCATTGGCGGAACATCGCCAAAATGAATTGGATGAAAAGGCACAGGCACTTGCCAATGTGCGCGCCAAAGATTTGTCGGATTATTTCAACTTCACCGATATTGAAATGGACCGCGATGCGGATGATGTGAAGGCGGAATTGGAACGCTCGATGCGCTCCCGTGAAGCCATTGGCCCTGTGAATTTGCGCGCCGATATGGAAGCGCAGGAATTGGCGGCGCAACTGGAAACCGTTGCAGCCGAGAAAAATGAATTGATTGGCGCGATTGCGCGATTGCGCGGCGGCATCGGCCATCTGAACCGCGAGGCGCGCGAACGCATGCGTGAAGCTTTCACCACGGTGTCGAAACATTTCACTGAATTGTTTGAACGTTTATTTTCAGGCGGCACGGCAGAATTAAAACTGGTGGACAGTGATGATCCGCTTGAAGCCGGCCTTGAAATCGTCGCGCAGCCGCCAGGGAAAAAACTGCAATCCCTGTCGCTGCTGTCGGGCGGTGAGCAGGCCCTCACGGCACTCTCACTCATCTTCGCGATGTTTAAGGCCAATCCTGCACCGATCTGCGTATTGGACGAGGTGGATGCACCGCTCGATGATGCCAACGTGGATCGTTTTTGCACGCTACTCGATGAAATGGCGAAGACGAATTACACACGCTTTTTAATCATCACGCATCATCGCCTGACGATGGCGCGCATGCACCGCCTCTATGGCGTGACGATGCGCGAGCCGGGTGTGTCGCAACTGGTATCAGTCGATCTGAACGCTGCCGCTGAAATGGTGGAGCAACAGGCGGCCTAGCTCAGCTGCGCCTGGAAAACTTCCTTGGCAAATACCGCGATATCGAGGTTGGAGCCGCAGGCCAGAATGCCCACACGTTTGCCAGCCAGGCGGCCACGCAATGGCCCCAATAATGCAGCAACGGGTGCGGCGCAGGCAGGTTCCGCCACCAGCTTCATTTCATTGAATAAAAAATGCATGCCTTTGCGCATGTCATCATCAGACAATAAAACAATGTCATCCACATATTTCTGGATCAAGGCAAAAGAATAGGGCATTGCAATCGGTGCGGACAGACTGTCTGCAATCGTACGAATATTTTCCAGCCGCAGGGGATGGCCGGCCTGCAGCGCGGTATGGATGGTTGGCGCGCCTGTGGGCTCAACGCCGTAGACTTCAATTCCCGGCCAAACCTGCTTGAAATAACTCCCCATGCCGGCAATCAATCCGCCACCGCCTACGGCAATAATCACTGCATCCAGTTCTGTTTTGGCCTGATGTTTCCATTCATCGGCAATGGTGGCGGTGCCTTGCGCGGTATAAGGGCCTTCAAACGGATGCACAAAAACCAGATTTTCTTTGGCCTGCAATTCTGCGGCGAGATCCAGGGCCTGGCCCAGGCTATCGCATCCAATCACTTCAGCCCCATAATCAAGACAACGTTGACGACGCAAAGGCGAGGCAGTGTGCGGCATAAAAATGCGCGCCTTATGACCCAGACGATTGGCAGCATAGGCAACGGCAATGCCGTGGTTGCCGCCGGTGGCTGCCACAATGCCGTTTTTAATTTGTGCTGCGTCGGCGTTGAGCATCACGTTCAATGCACCGCGCGGTTTAAAGGTATTGGTAAATTGAAATAACTCTAATTTGATCCAGACATGCGTATCATCAGGCAGCAGGCCGGATTTTTCCAGGGTAAACCAGCGATGTACGGGTGTGGAATTGATCCAGGGGCGCAGTTTTTCGCGCGCAGCATGGACGGCATCGGGGAGTAACAAAGGATCAAGCATGGCCCGTTGATTTGCTCAACAAAATCAAATTGCGCTGGTCGATTAATCCGGCATCAAAAGCAATTTGTGCGGATTGCGCCATGCTGCGACCGTTTTTCGGAACCATTTTAATCAATTCCGATGACCATTGATCTTCATGCATATGCAACAAGGTTTCACGCACATCGTCGTTGAAAATCATCCATTCGCGAATGCCAATCCGTCCGCCGCCCACGCGCGGCACCAGAGCCTGTGTTACGATCAATCGCATGGTTTCCATCAGGGCATAGCCGCGTTCAATGCGCTCGCCACTGTCAAACATTGACATCATCCGGCGAATGGTGGCGGCCACACCGGTCGTATGCACAGTGGCGTAAACGGCGTGGCCTGTCTGGCCTGCCTCAATCGCCGCCATCACGGTTTCGCGGTCGCGCACCTCGCCTACCAAAATCACATTGGGTTTGCGGCGCAGCGCGTTGCGCACCCCGGCGGCAAAAGTTGGTAAATGACGTGGGATTTCAGTTTGCGCGACCAATGAACGTTCACTGGCAATCGCGTCATAGACATATTCAATTGGAGCTTCGTAGGTGAGCAATTTGCCGCAACCTTCCGGCCGTTCAATCAACAGGCG
>DPZW01000040.1:432-5524 GCA_003536545.1 Rhodospirillaceae bacterium | reverse complement strand
ATGTGGGCCTGGGGACGCTTCGGGGTGATATTGCACGGAGAACGCCGGCTTATCCGTCAGTTTCAAACCTTCGTTGCTCCCGTCAAATAAACTGGTATGCGTGACGATGGCGTTTTTGGGTAAGCTTTCCGGCAACACCTGGAAACCATGGTTCTGACTGGTGATTTCAACCTTGCCGGTTTCCAGATCTTTGACGGGGTGGTTCGCGCCGCGATGACCCGTATTCATTTTTGATGTCTTCCCGCCCAATGCGAGTGCGAGCAATTGATGCCCCAGACAAATCCCGAACAGTGGAATTTCTTTTTCCAGAATCTTTTGAATAACCGGCACGGCATAAACGCCGGTTGCCGCCGGATCACCGGGACCGTTGGATAAAAACACACCGTCCGGTTTATGGCGCATGATGTCTTCGTAATTTGCATTGGCTGGCACCACTGTCACGTCACAACCCGCAGAAGCCAGACAACGCAGGATATTGCGCTTTGCGCCGTAATCAATCGCAACCACTTTATATTTTGGTTTATCCTGACGGCCGTGACCTTTGTTCAATTCCCATAATGTTTCCTGCCACTGATAACTTTGGGTACAGGAAACCTCTTTCGCCAGATCCAGGCCTTCCAGACCCGGAAACTCACACGCCATTTTTTGCAACGCCGGAATATCAAATTTGCCATCTGCCGCATGGCATAAAACGCCCACTGGCGCGCCGCGATCACGGATAAGCTGCGTCATGGCGCGCGTATCAATCCCGGAAATCGCGGGCAGTTGATTTGCCTTCAGCCATGCGTTCAAATTTTCACGTGCGCGGAAATTGGACGGCGCGGTAATATCTTCGCGGATAATCATGCCGCGCGCCGCGGATCCCTGGGTTTCAATGTCATCGCCGTTGGTGCCGACATTGCCGATATGCGGGAAAGTAAAGGTAATAATCTGGCCCGCATAAGACGGGTCCGTCATAATTTCCTGATAACCTGTCATGGAGGTATTAAAGCAAATCTCGCCGACTGTGGTGGCCTCAGCCCCCAGACCTTTCCCGAAAATGATGGTGCCATCCGCGAAAACAAGCGCGGCGGTAGCACCAGCGGGGATAGAAACTTGATTTGTCATCATAAACTTTGGAGTGGTATAAGGAAGCCAGAGGGGATTTGCAATGAAAGATTTGACCGTTACCGATTTCGCCCGCTATCAGGAGCTTTACGTAGAATCCATTAATAACCCCGATGCATTCTGGCGCGAACAGGCCCGGCGGCTGAATTGGCACCAATTCCCCACTAAAATTGAAAATGCATCTTTTGATGGTGATGTTTCCATCAAATGGTTTGAAGACGGCACATTAAACGTCAGCGAAAACTGCCTGGATCGGCACCTGGCTGAGCGCGGCGATGAAACCGCCATCATCTGGGTCGGTGATGCGCCGGGCCAAACGCGGCGCATTACATTCCGCGAAGCACATGCCGAAACCTGCCGCATGGCGGATGTGTTATTGCGCTTGGGCGTCAAGCGCGGTGATTGCGTGACAATCTACCTGCCCATGATACCCGAAGCTGCTTATGCCATGCTCGCCTGCGCACGCATTGGTGCGATGCATAGTGTGGTCTTTGCCGGATTTTCTGCGCATGCACTCGCCGCGCGGATCCAGGACGGCAACAGCAAAATTGTGATTACTGCGGATATTTCACGGCGCGGCGGCAAAACCATCGCTCTCAAACAGGAAGTGGATGAAGCGGCTGCCCAATGCCCAGATGTAAAAAATATTCTGGTAGTTAAAAATGGTGATGCTACATGCGCGATGCAAAAACCGCGCGACCATTGGTATCATGATCTGCGCGCGGAAAATGTGCCTGATATCAAACCGGCAGAAATGAACGCCGAAGATATTTTGTTTATTCTTTATACCTCTGGCTCCACCGGGCGGCCCAAAGGTGTGGTGCATACCACCGGCGGTTACCTGTTATATGCCGCGCTCACCCATGCCACAGTATTTGATGCGCGGCCCGGTGATATTTACTGGTGCACAGCGGATATCGGCTGGGTGACGGGACATTCCTATGTGCTCTATGGCCCACTTGCCAATGGTGTGACCACTGTGATGTTTGAAGGCGTGCCGTCTTATCCGGATGCTTCGCGCTTCTGGCAAATTGTGGATGAATTAAATGTCACGCAGTTTTATACGGCACCTACAGCCATCCGTGCCCTGATGCGCGAAGGCGATGATTACGTTAAAAAAACGTCGCGCAAATCTCTGCGCGTGCTGGGTTCTGTAGGCGAACCAATTAATGAAACGGCATGGAACTGGTATCACGATGTGGTCGGCAATGGAAAATCACCCGTCGTTGATACCTGGTGGCAAACGGAAACCGGCGGCCATATGATCACGCCTCTCCCCCACGCAATCAAAACCAAACCCGGCTCTGCAACACTGCCGTTTTTCGGTGTTGTTCCTGCCATCATGGATAGCGATAGCAGAGAAGTGCACGGCGCGGGTGAAGGACATCTGTGCATCAGCCGCAGCTGGCCAGGACAGGCGCGCACATTATTAAATGATCACAAGCGTTTTGTGGAAACTTATTTCTCAACGCATAAAAGTTATTATTTTTCCGGTGATGGTGTGCGACGCGACGCGGATGGTTATTACTGGATTACGGGCCGCGTCGATGATGTGATCAATGTTTCCGGTCACCGCATCGGCACCGCCGAAGTTGAAACCGCGATTAATTCCCACCCATCGGTGGCGGAATCTGCTGTGGTCGGCATGCCGCATGATATCAAAGGCCAGGGGATCTTTGCCTATGTGATTTTAAAAGATGGCATGATGGCTGGCAGCGATGATATCCGCGCAGCCGTGAATGATGAAATTGGCCCGATTGCAAAACCGGATAAAATCCTGATGGTGCCGGGCCTGCCCAAAACGCGCAGCGGCAAAATCATGCGCCGTATTTTGCGTAAAATTGCTGAAGGCGATACGTCAAATCTAGGGGATATTTCCACGCTGGCAGATCCATCGGTTGTCGAAGCCATTATCGCGGCGGCAAAATAGTTGCGCTGGCTGCGTCGGCATGCCACATTCAGCCCAGAAAAATGCAAGTAAAAGGAAACAAAATGCTACGCGAGAAAATCAACGACGATATTAAAACTGCCATGAAATCTGGCGACAGTGCGCGCACCTCTGTGCTGCGCATGATCAATGCCGCGATCAAACAAAAAGATATCGATGCACGCAGTGAAGCCAATAGAGACGTGATTGCCGATGCTGCAATTTTATCTTTGCTGCAATCGATGATCAAACAACGCCGCGAAAGCATCGCACTCTATGAACAGGGCAACCGCCCCGAATTGGCGGCCAAAGAACAGGCAGAAATCAATGTGATTGAAAGCTATTTGCCCGCACAAGTGAGCGAGGCTGAAGCGCGTAAAATCATTTCGGATATTATTTCATCAACGGGCGCATCCGGCGTGCGCGATATGGGCAAAGTCATGGGCGCGGTCAAAGAAAAACTGTCCGGCCAGTTTGATACCGCCGAAGCATCAAAGCTGGTGAAAGAATTATTGGTGGGCTAATGTCCACCCTGCCCCCACAATTCTTGGATGAACTCCGCACGCGCCTGCCGCTGGCGGATTATTTATCCAAACATGTGCGGCTGGTCAAATCGGGGATGCATACCAAGGCCTGCTGCCCGTTCCATCAGGAAAAATCACCGTCCTTTGTTTTATATCCGGATCACTATCATTGTTTCGGCTGCGGCGCGCATGGCGACATCATCACTTTTGCGATGCAGCATGAACGTTTGTCTTTTGTCGATGCCATTGAAAAACTCGCCCGCGAAGCCGGGATGCAGGTGCCCACCGCATCACCGCAGGACCGCGAGATGGCGCAGCAGGCAGCGCAGGGTGTGGAAATCCTCACTGCCGCGCGGGACTTTTTTCGCCAACATTTGCGCGGCGAGAGTTTGCAATATTTCCGTGACCGTTCGCTGGATGATGAAACGATTGCGCGTTTTCAACTGGGATTTGCGCCAGCCGACAGCCAGGCACTCATCAATTATTTGCGTGAAAAAAAATTCAAGGATGAACTGATGATCCAGTTTGGCCTGGCGAAAAAATCAGAGCGCGATGGCAGTCTGTACGCCTTTTTCCGTGATCGTGCGATGTTTCCCGTCACAGACCGCCATGGCCGCACGGTGGCGTTTGGCGGGCGCATCATGCCGGGCCGCGATAATGGCCCCAAATATATCAACTCATCTGACCATCCGCTTTTTACCAAAGGTAAATTGCTCTATAATTTGCCCGCCGCGCGTCAGGCCGCGCTGGACGGCCAAACCATTGCGGTGGTCGAAGGTTATATGGATGTCATTGCCTGTTCTGCTGCAGGCTTGACGGGTGCAGTTGCCCCGCTCGGCACCGCAATGACAGAAATGCAATTGCAATTGCTGTGGAAATTGCTCCCTGCGCATGGCGGACGACACGTGATACCCGTGATCTGCTTTGACGGCGATGATGCGGGCCGCACGGCGGCATCACGCGCGCTGGACCGGTTGCTGCCGCATCTTTCGCCCGCGCAAACTGCGCGTTTTGCATTCCTGCCGCAGGGTGAAGATCCCGATAGCCTGATCCGCACACAGGGGCTGGCGGGTTTTCAGGATATTTTGCACCAGGCAATCTCACCAGCTGAATGGCTATGGCAACGCGCGGTGCAGCATCAAACATTCAATGCACCCGAAGAACGGGCGGCATTGCGCCAGCGTCTGCGCCGCGAGCTTACAGAAATCAAAGACAATGATACGCGCCAGCAATATGAAGCTGATCTGAATGCACGGTTTGAAAAAACATTTCCATCAGCCGCCACGCGTAGCAACGCACCGCGCGGCAAAAATAATTTCGGAGCGGCGATGGTGAAGCCTACCGCGCCGCCCACTGCCAATGCCTCTGAAATCAAAAAACAAAAATTATTATTGATGACGCTGATCACCCACCCACAATTGCTCGACCAGCATCAGGAATTTTTAGCGACGATTGAAATGCCTCTGGAAATTTCCGGCCTGCAACAGGCCTTGCTGGCCACCACCCAGCATGACCGTGAACAATTATGGGATGA
>DPZW01000040.1:0-208 GCA_003536545.1 Rhodospirillaceae bacterium | reverse complement strand
AACCCTGGACGCCCTTTGGCATGACGCGAACCTCAGGCTCTCCAAATTCGCCTTTGATGCAACCCGCGGCGAAGACGCAGCGGCGTTCCTGTCGGAAATGCGGGGTATTTCTCTGCCACAAGCCGTATAAGCCACTGATATAACATCATATTTTAACCCATTGATTCTTTTCCCCTTGATTTTCGGGCAATAATATGCCAAAAGGCGC
>DPZW01000008.1 GCA_003536545.1 Rhodospirillaceae bacterium | reverse complement strand
GCCTGCCCCGGCGGAGGCCGGGGGCAAGCCGCTGACCTTTGAAATGTTGATCGTGCAGGATGCGTTTGAACGCTGGATTTTACCTTATAAACGTAACCTGGCCCGCATCGGCGTTGAGCTGGACATCCGCCTCATTGATACCGCGCAAATGCAACGCCGCATGGACCAATATGATTTTGACATGCTGGTGGCAAGCTTCCCGCAAAGCCTGAACCCCGGCAATGAACAGCGCGATTACTGGGGCAGCAAAGCGGCGGATATTCCCGGCGGGCGCAATTTAATCGGCATTAAATCACCAGTCGTGGACGCGCTGGTCGAAAAAATCATCGCGGCGGATTCGCGCGCCGAACTCATCACCGCAACGCGCGCGCTGGACCGCGTGCTGCTGTGGGGGCATTACGTTATCCCCAACTGGTATCTCGGCAAATCGCGCGTTGCATACTGGAAAACACTGGGCCGCCCCGATGTGACGCCGATTTATGGCCTGCCCGTTGTCGAAACATGGTTCATGAAAAAAGATTAGTCTGCTAATCTGGTGCTTCGATGACCACATATATTATCCGCCGCCTGCTGCTGATTATTCCGACGCTGCTCGGCATCATGACATTGAATTTTCTGATTGTGCAGGCCGCGCCGGGCGGGCCCGTGGAGCAGATGATTGCAAGGCTATCGGGCACAGCCGTAGATGCCACATCGCGCGTGGGCGGCGCGGGCGGCGGCGGTGATGTGGTCGCACAAGGCGAGATGAATAAAGGCGCAAGCAGCGGCAGTGCCGTGAATTCAAAATACCGCGGCGCGCAGGGCCTTGACCCTGAATTTATCAAAGAGCTGGAGCAGATGTTCGGTTTTGATAAACCGCTGCATGAACGTTATTTTGATATGCTCAAAAATTATGCCACGTTTGATTTCGGGAAAAGTTATTTTCGTGATGTAAATGTCGTGGATCTGGTGATGGAAAAACTGCCGGTATCAATTTCGCTGGGCCTATGGACGACATTGATTATTTATCTGATCTCAATCCCGCTGGGCATCCGCAAGGCCGTGCGCGATGGCAGCCATTTTGATGTCTGGACATCTACGGTTGTGATATTTCTGCATGCCATTCCATCGTTCTTATTCGCAGTGTTACTAATTTTATTATTTGCGGGCGGTGAATATTTTTCCTGGTTCCCGCTGCGCGGGCTGGTCTCTGACAATTGGGCAGAATTGTCATGGCCCGCGCGGATTGCCGATTATTTCTGGCATATGGCCTTGCCGATTACCGCGATGGTCGTGGGTGGTTTTGCCTCGCTGACTATGCTCACCAAAAACTCATTCATCGATGAACTTGGCAAGCAATATGTGCTGACCGCGCGCGCCAAGGGATTGCCTGAAAACCGCGTACTATATGGCCATGTCTTCCGCAACGCGATGTTAATCGTGATTGCAGGCTTTCCCGCGGCATTTATCGGCATGATTTTTACTTCTGCCTTGTTAATTGAGGTGATTTTTTCCCTGGACGGTTTGGGATTACTGGGCTTTGAAGCGGCGATGTCACGCGATTATCCGGTGATGTTTGCGACATTATATATTTTCACTCTCATCGGCCTAATTATGAATCTGGTGAGCGATGTGATCTACATGCTGGTTGATCCCCGCATTGATTTCAATGAGCAGGGGAATTGATGAAACTCCTCTCCCCCCTCGCCCGCCGAAGATTGGAAAATTTCCGCAGCAACAAGCGCGGTTATATTTCTTTTTGGCTGCTGGTGGCCACTGTGCTCATCAGTATTTTTACGCCGCTGATTGCCAATGACCGCCCGATTATCATGTCATTCAATAACAAAATTTATTTCCCGGTTGTACAGAACTTGCCGGAAACACATTTTGGCGGCGATTTTGAAACCACGGCAGATTACCGGGATCCCTATGTACGCGATTTGATTCATGCCAAAGGCTGGATGATCTGGCCCGTAATGCGCTATAGTTATGACACCATTAATTATAATCTGCCGCAGCCCGCGCCTTCGCCGCCCAGCCAGGAAAATTGGCTCGGCACCGATGATCAGGGCCGCGACGTATTAGCACGGCTGATTTACGGCGTGCGGATTTCACTGGCCTTTGCGTTTATTCTCACCACCTTGTCATCGATGATTGGCATCGCGGCGGGCGCGATTCAGGGTTTCTTTGGCGGCATGATAGACCTGATTTTCCAGCGTTTTATGGAGATCTGGTCCGGTATGCCGGTGCTATATCTCCTGATTATTATGGCGTCTGTCATCGCGCCGGGTTTCTGGTCTTTGCTCGCGTTGCTGATGCTATTCTCATGGATGGCTTTGGTCGGTGTGGTGCGTGCGGAATTTCTGCGCGTACGGAATTTTGATTATGTGCGCGCCGCCCGCGCATTGGGGACGCGCAATATCACGATCATGTGGCGGCATATTTTGCCCAACGCATTGGTGGCGACGATTTCATTGTTGCCATTTATCACATCAGGCGCGATTACGACTTTGACCTCGCTTGACTTCCTTGGCTTTGGTTTGCCGCCGGGATCGCCTTCCCTGGGCGAATTACTGTCGCAAGGCAAAGCAAATTTGCAAGCACCGTGGCTGGGCCTCACGGCGTTTTTCTCACTCGCGTTTTTGTTATCCATTCTCACCTTTGTCGGCGAAGCCGTGCGCGATGCCTTTGATCCGCGGAAGGTGGGATAATGCTCAACATCCAAAATCTTTCCATTGATTTCCGCCTGCCCGATGATGGGATTTTTCAGGCGGTTAAAAATATCGGCCTGAATATTCAGCACGGCGAAACTTTTGCCCTGGTGGGTGAAAGCGGATCGGGAAAATCCGTCACCGCGCTTTCGATCATGCAGTTACTGGGCCAGAATGCCATCACGCGTGGGTCTATTCAGTTTGAAAAGCAGGAATTAGTTGGCACGCCAGAGGATGTTTTGCGTGCCATTCGCGGCAAACGGATTTCAATGATTTTCCAAGAACCGATGACTGCGCTGAACCCGCTGCACACGGTTGAAAAGCAGATTATCGAAGTTTTGCGCCTGCATAATAAAATCACGCTGGCTGAGGCGCGGGCAAAAACCATTGACCTGCTCACCCAGGTTGGAATTCCTGATCCCGAAACGCGGTTGCAATCCTATCCGCATCAATTATCCGGCGGCCAGCGGCAACGCGTGATGATCGCCATGGCTCTGGCCAATGAACCCGAATTACTGATCGCGGATGAGCCGACAACCGCATTGGACGTGACGGTACAAAAACAAATCCTGGGGCTGCTGAAGCAATTACAAAAAACCCGCAATATGGGAATGTTATTGATCACCCATGATCTGGGCATTGTGCGCCATATGGCAGATCGTGTGGCTGTGATGAAGAATGGTGAAATTGTGGAACAAGGCGCGGCTGCACAGATTTTCGGATCACCGCAGCATGATTACACGAAAAAATTATTGGGCGCGCAACCGGGCGGCGCACCGCCACCTGTGCCAGCAGGTGCGCCACAGATTTTGCAAGGCACGAATATCAAGGTTTATTTCCCCATCAAACGCGGATTATTACAGAAAACCGTGGGTTATATCAAAGCCGTGGATGGCATTGATATCACACTGCGCGCGGGCGAAACCGTGGGCGTTGTGGGTGAGAGCGGTTCCGGGAAATCCACATTGGGCTACGGGATTTTGCGATTGGTGAGCGCGGAAGGTGTGATTTTATTTGACGGCAAGAATCTGGCACAACTGCATAAAAATGAATTGCGACCGCTCCGGCGTGAAATGCAGATTGTGTTTCAGGATCCTTATGGTGCGCTGTCGCCGCGTCAAACCATCACGGATATTATTTCTGAAGGTTTGCGCGTGCATGAAAAAACTTTATCGGCTGAGCAACGCGATGCACGCGTTTGCGAAATTTTAGCAGAGGTTGGCTTGGACCCCGAAGCGCGCCACCGCTATCCGCATGAATTTTCGGGCGGCCAGCGCCAGCGGATTTCCATCGCGCGCGCGATTATCCTGAAACCCAAACTGATTATTCTGGATGAACCGACTTCGGCGCTGGATGTTTCCGTGCAGGCAGCCGTTCTCGAGCTGCTCGACGAGTTGAGGCGCGAGCAACACGTGAGCTACGTGTTCGTATCGCACGATCTCGCCGTGGTGCGTGCCATTGCCGATCGGGTGGTGGTGCTCTACCAGGGCCGCATCTGCGAGGAGGGACCGGCCGAGCGCGTCTACACGGCTCCATCCCATCCCTACACCGAGATGCTGCTCGT
>DPZW01000109.1:10037-10396 GCA_003536545.1 Rhodospirillaceae bacterium | reverse complement strand
CATCTCGCCGAACACGCTCGCGGTTTCTGCCAATGTTAATGGTGTATCGCACATCAGCGGCCCTTGCTGACCGGCCAGAACCTGATGCACTCCGTGCCCCAGTTCATGCGCCAGGGTCATCACATCACGCGATTTTCCGTGAAAATTCAGCAGCAAATAGGGATGCGCAGACGGCACGACAGGATGTGCAAACGCACCCGATGTTTTTCCGGGCTGCGGCGGCACATCAATCCAGTCGTTGTCAAAAAACAGTTTGCCGGTTTCCGCCAGTTCCGGCGAGAAATCATGATAGGCATCCAAAACCAGTTTGCGCGCATCCGCCCATGAATAGGTGCGGTCATCATCCGATGGCAGCGGGG
>DPZW01000109.1:8567-9889 GCA_003536545.1 Rhodospirillaceae bacterium | reverse complement strand
CATCATCCGATGGCAGCGGGGCATTGCGGTTCCAGTAATCCAGTTTCTTTTTGCCCATCCATTTTGCTTTAAGCGCGTAATAGCGGTGCGATAATTTCGGATAGGCTTTACGCACGGCGGTGGCCAATGCATCCACCACGGGTTGCTCCACCTGGTTGGATAAATGCCGCGCAGCTTCCGAAGACGGATATTTGCGCCACTTATCCTCAATCGCTTTGTCCTTCGCCAGCGTATTGGTAATCAGGGCAAAGGTTGAAATATTTTTCTTGAACGTGTTGCCGAGTGAAATCGCGGCGGCTTTGCGTTTTTTCTCATCCTTGTCCGAGAGCATATTTAAAACATCACTGATCGGCACTTCCTTGCCATCAATATCAAAGCGCAAACCGGCCTCGAACTCATCGAACAAACGGATCCATGCGCTGCGGCCCGTCACATCTTTTTCATGCAGTTTTTCTTCAATTTCCTGCGGCAGCATATGGTTGCGCCAGTCGCGCACGGAATCCAGCCAGGGGCGGTAATGCGCAACCGCCTTGTTCTTCAACAAGGCGGAATAAGCAGCAGGCGTAATCAGATTAATTTCCAGCGTGAAGAACACCAGATGCGTGCCTGCATCATTGAGTGCTTCTGATACGCGCTGCAGGAATTGCCCACGTTCAGGGTCTGTCACATTCAGGCAGTAATAAAGATAAGAATAGCTGCCCAGCTTGCCGATGATATCCTGCAGCTCTTCATATTCCGCAATCGCTGCGGCAAATTTGGGCGCGGCCAGCTTGGCTAGTTTGCCCTGGTATTTTTTTTGAATACCGGCAGCAGATTTGGCGACCTCATCCAGATCAGCAGTCAGTTTTTTGCTGTTGGGCGTTTGGTAAAGATCGGTGAGATCCCAGCGGGGCAGGGAAGTGGCAGGTTTGGCGGCAGGTGATTTTTTGGTTTTTTTGGTCATAGCAATTTATCCCACTATTCGCCTGCTTTCTCAAGATAGCCGCCCCCAATCCTTTGAAATCAGTGATATTCATTGCGTGTGACTGCAATGAAGCGTACAATGGACAATGATTGAAAAATCAACTTTGCGCCCGCATTTTGACTGGTGCCACCCCATTATGAGCAGCTGCGCTATCGGTGCCTATAATACTGCATTGCACGAACAGGCTCGGCGCGGTTTCGTCAGTGAAAAATCAGCTTGGAGAATGCACCGGACGTTGCTTCGTATGGCTTTGCTGCCTGAGGTTGTCAGCCGGCTTGATCCCAGCATGCTGATGACACCTTATGGTCTAAAGACAAGCCTGAGTGATTTAAGATCCATCATTCGCGCGGAATTTAAT
>DPZW01000109.1:0-8338 GCA_003536545.1 Rhodospirillaceae bacterium | reverse complement strand
ATTCCCGCCACTTCGTAGTTCCCTTATAAACTTGCTTGTTTTGTGGTAATTTCCGATTCCACGTCAAAAAAACTTGCGGCCAAAGGAGCAAATGATGACTGAAAATGAAAAGACTGAAATGACCTGCCCAATCACGGGCTGTTCGCTCAAAAAAATTCTTATTGGCACCGTTGTGGTTGCGGTGGTCACTTTTCTGTTCGACTGGATTTTCCACGGCATGCTGCTGAAGGCGGATTATGAGGCGACTGCCGCGCTCTGGCGGCCTCAAGCAGAAATGCAGGGTATGATGAGTTTTTGCATTATTTATCACCTCGTACTCGCGTTCGGGGTGTCGGCCTTATATTGCTATTTTGCAAAAGGCCGTGAATGCAAAGGTGCCTGCCCGAATACCGGTACCAAATTTGGCCTCCTGTTGGGATTAATTTTGGGGATTACCAATTTCGCTGCCTATATCTGGATGCCGATGCCGCTGGAACTTGCCATCAAATGGCTGGCTGGCAGCATCGTCTGGGGCGTGATCGTTGGCTACGTGCTGTCTATGTTATGCAGCAAGTGCAAGGATAGCAGCTGCAGCAAATAAATATTATTTGCATAGAGAAACGGGAGGCAAAGCCTCCCGTTTTTTATTCGGCCATGCCCAGTGCGGCTTTATAAAGATCCAGCAGTTCCTCATGCTCGCGGCGTTTTTCGGTGTCCTGTTTGCGGATGCGCACAATCGCGCGCAGTACCCTGGCGTCGAAGCCGAAAGCTTTGGCTTCGGAATAAGTATCACGGATATCAGATGCCACGCCGGATTTTTCTTCTTCCATGCGCTCAATACGCTCTACAAATGCCTTAAGTTTTGCGCCGGAAACGCCGCCAACCTGATCGGCTGGAATGGGTTGTTTTTGAGCAGCAGCTGTCATTTTGAATTCCTTTTTTAAAGTCTGGAGGGCGGCACCATATGCAGCGAAGGGAATGATGGCAAGGCTTTCTTAATTATGCTAATTCATTATAAAAATCTCTGGGAATGGGCCTGTAGTTCAGTTGGCCCTGCCGCGAAGCGCGGCGGCTGTACCGGACCATTCGTCCGGTAGAAGCCAAAAGCGCGTGCGGCTAAAATAAAGTTGGTTTGGTAAGGGCCTGTAGTTCAGTTGGTTAGAACGCGCCGCTCATAACGGTGTTGTCGTCGGTTCGAGTCCGGCCAGGCCTACCATTTCCGTCCTCAGATAGCAGAATCCCCCAATTGGCGAGAGATAACAAGGATTTGCCATTTTTAATGGAAGTTTTTGCCACTCTCGAATCAATAAGGTTAGATTCGAAAATACACTAATAAATTGTTCTTGACATTTGTGCACCTGCTCACTAGTTTGGGGATGCTGCACTGCAGCAATTGCTCAAACGCCCCGGAATGTTATGTGAATCATTATGCGTTGAACAATTGGCTGTACGCGTGGAGCGATAGAAACTGCAACTGAAAGGTTAGACATGGCACAAAAGCAAACTGCACCGTCGAAACCAGCTGGTACGAAAAGCACTGGTCAGGTTGTATCCACAATCGTGAAACAACCTGCAGCGGTAACGCCCACGCGCAATACAACTTTAAACCCTAAGGAGAGTAACATGAGCAAAACGCAATCAAATGCAAATAGCAACAACCAGTTCTTCATGCTGTCTGCTGAAGAATTCGCCCAAATCACCAAGCAGAACAGCGACGCGATGATGCGCTCTATGCAAACTGCAACTACTGGCCTGAACCAGTTGAGCCAGACTTTGGCACAGTTCAGCCAGAACATGATGCAAATGTCTATGGCGGCATTCCAGGCTGCCAGCTCAGCGCGCACACTGCGTGATGTTGCTGAATTGCAAAATGACTACGCGAAAACATCTATGGACGCGCTTGTTGAAAGCGGTACGCGCATGACTGAAATGGCTTTGAAAATTGCCAATGATGCAGCGCAGCCACTGAGCCAGCGTGCCAATGAAACCATGCAGCAGTTCAGCCAGCGCACAGCTGCTTAATTCTGTAGAGTTGTAACAATATAAACGCCGTGGTCCTCCAACCGCGGCGTTTTTTGTTGTGCCGGTGGCTCTTGTTACTCGGGGCGGCGCACCTTATATTTGGTCAATGACCATGGCTCCTACTGTTAACCCCGGTGCTGATATTGCCGAACTAACGCGGCCCAAGCTGGAACGCCCGCCAATGTTCAAGGTGCTGTTACTCAATGATGATTTCACCCCGATGGATTTCGTTGTGGATGTCCTGGAGCGGTTTTTCCAGAAAGATGCCGAGGAGGCTACGCGGATCATGTTGGCCGTACACCAGAACGGCGTAGGCCTGTGCGGCGTTTACCCCTTTGAAATTGCCGAGACCAAAGCTCTGCAGGTGGTGGAACATGCGCGGAAAAATCATCATCCGTTGCAGACCGCCATTGAAAAAGAATAACGGGAGGCCCAGATGCCAAGACTAGACGGCAGCCTAGAATCTACCCTGAAACGTGCGCGCGATATTGCGCATGGGCATCGCCATGAATTTATTACCCTGGAACATTTGTTGCTCGCGCTGCTGGATGATCCGGATGCCCATGCGGTGCTGCGCGCTTGTGATGCGGATGTTGCGGTGCTGCGGGATCAATTGGAAACTTATATCAATGCCGCCTTGGTCGGATTAATTAACAATGATGTGCGCGAGCCGGTAGGCACAGCCGCATTGGGCCGTGTAATGCAACGCGCAGTGGCCAATGTGGAATCTGCAGGCCGCGAAGCCGTGGCAGGCGGAAATATTCTGGCCGCGCTTTATGCCGAACGCGATACCTTTGCCGTATTTTTTCTGCGCCAACAGGGCGTTGAACGTTTGGATGTCGTCAATTATCTCGCGCATGGGATTTCAAAAATTCCGGGTGAGCCGCAACAATTATCCTTGCCGCGCGGTGTGGGCAGCGGTGATGAAGAAAGTGAAACTGTGCAAACCGGTGAAGCCGCGCTGAATATTTACTGTGTAAACCTGAATCTGCGCGCTGCTGCGGGTAAAATTGATCCTATGATTGGCCGTGATGCGGAGCTTGAACGCACGCTGCAGGTGTTATGCCGTCGTGGTAAAAATAATCCAATTTTGGTTGGGGATCCCGGTGTGGGTAAAACTGCAATTGCCGAAGGTCTCGCATTGCGGATTATTTCCGGTGATGTGCCGGAAATCCTCAAAGGCGCGGTGGTTTATGCCCTTGATATGGGCCAATTGATTGCCGGCGCGCGTTTTCGTGGTGATTTTGAAGAGCGGTTAAAGGCCGTCATCGCCGCGATTGAACAGCAACCCAAAGCAATTTTATTCATTGATGAAATCCATACGCTGGTGGGGGCGGGTGCCACATCGGGCGGCGCGCTGGATGCAGCGAATATTCTCAAACCTGCGCTTGCGCGCGGCACCATCCGCTGCATTGGCGCAACGACCTATAAGGAATACCGCCAGCATTTTGAAAAGGATCGCGCGCTGGTTCGCCGTTTCCAGAAAATTGATGTGCCGGAACCCACGCGTGATGATGCGGTGAAAATCCTGCAGGGCATTCGCAAAAAATATGAAGTACACCACAATGTAAAATTCTCACCCGCTGCCATTCGCGCAGCCGTAGACTTGTCGGTTAAATATATCGGCGATCGCAAATTGCCGGATAAGGCGATTGATGTGATTGATGAGGTCGGCGCGGCGCAAATGCTGTTGCCGGAAAGCAAGCGCAAGAAAAACATCAGTGTCCGCGAAATTGAAGAAGTGATTGCCAAAATGGCGCGCCTGCCTGCGCGCACGGTTAATCAAAATGATAAAGAACATTTGCAAACGCTCGCACGTGACCTGCGCAACTCCATTTACGGGCAGGACAGTGCGATTGATGCTCTTGTCGCCTCTATTAAAATGTCGCGCGCAGGTTTGCGCGCCGCAGAAAAACCCATTGGTTCCTATCTGTTTGCTGGCCCAACTGGTGTGGGTAAGACTGAGGTTGCGCGTCAGCTCGCGAAACTCATGGGCATTCCGTTGCACCGCTTTGACATGTCGGAATATATGGAGCGTCATGCGGTCAGCCGCCTCATCGGTGCGCCGCCGGGCTATGTGGGGTTTGATCAGGGCGGTTTGCTCACGGATGCGGTGGATCAATCGCCGCATTGTGTCTTGCTGCTTGATGAAATCGAAAAGGCGCACCCGGACGTTTATAATATTCTGCTGCAGGTTATGGATCACGGCAAGCTGACCGATCACAATGGCAAGAACGTCAACTTCCGCAGCGTAATTTTGGTGATGACGACGAACGCGGGGGCGGCGGATATTGCCCGTACGCCAATCGGTTTTAATCATATCTCGCAGGCGGGCGATGCTACCCAGGCGATTAACAAGGCCTTTACGCCGGAATTCCGCAACCGCCTGGATTCCATTATCAGCTTTAACCCGCTGTCATTGCCGATTGTCGAACAAGTCGTAGACAAATTCATTGCGCAGCTGGAGGCGCAATTACAGGAACGTGGCGTGGTGATTGAACTCACTGATGCTGCACGCAAATATTTGGCGGAAAAAGGTTATGATTCAGCGATGGGCGCGCGTCCGCTGGACCGCCTGATCCACGATGAAATCAAAAAACCGCTGGCGGATGAAATCCTGTTTGGCAAATTGGAAAAAGGTGGCACGGCATTCGTGACAATCAAAGACAGCAAAATTGAACTGCGCTATGAACCCAATAAACCCAGGAATAAAAACGAAAAACGCGCGGAAGAAACCGCAGCTTAGTTTTTAATCGCAACCATCGCGTCTACTTCAACGGCAACGCCAAATGGCAGACTGGAAACGCCCACAGCTGCGCGGGCATGACGGCCGGCATCACCAAATACTTCAACCATCAGGTCAGACGCCCCATTACCCACAGCGGATTGTTCAGTGAAGTCAGGTGCGCAGCTTACAAAAACGCCCAGGCGCATGATACGCTCAACGCGCTCCAGATCGCCGCCCAAGGCCGCGCTGATCTGGCCCAAAATATTCACCGCGCAAAGACGCGCGGCAGCTTTGCCTTCATCCACTGAAAATTCCTTGCCCACCTGGCCGATGAATTTTTTCTCACCGTTTTCAATGGTGATCTGCCCGGCAATGATCAGGATATTTCCCTGCAGCACATAAGGGACATAATTGGCAGCAGCGGCAACGCCAGCGGGCGGCAGGGTAATTCCTAAATTTTGTAAACGAGAAGCAATGGTCATGATGTTATCCTTTCAAGATAAAATTAAGCAGCACATTTGCCGCCGTTGGCGGATTTTAATGCACCCAATGCAGTTTTCATGCGTTGGCAGCCTTCTTCGAGTTTCTCCAGAGATGTCGCATAGGAAATGCGCACAAAACCTGGCATGCCAAAGGCCGATCCCATCACAACGGCAACACCGGCTGCATCCAGCAGATACATCGTCACCGCACCGTCATCAGTTAATTGTTCACCTTCGGGTGTGCACATGCCAATGAATTTTTCTACGGATGGGAACAGGTAAAATGAACCTTCGGGCACATGGCATGCAACGCCTGGAATTTCATTCAGCCATTTGGCGGTCGCATCACGGCGCGCCTGAAATTCGTGCGTCCGCTCTCGTACCACCGTATGATCGCCTGAAAGCGCAGCAATTGCAGCAGCCTGCGAAATAGAGCAGGGGTTAGATGTCACCTGAGATTGGAGATTACGCATCGCATCAATTAGCCATTTGGGGCCTGCGCCGTACCCCAGACGCCAGCCTGTCATGGCATAGGCTTTTGATACGCCGTTCACGACCAGGGTGCGCGGTTTCAGGGCTGGTTCCAGCATCACCACATTGGTAAATTTAAAATCATCATAAACCACGTGCTCATATAAATCGTCTGACATGATCATGACGTGTGGATGTTTTTTCAGTTCGTCAACCAAAGCTTGCAGTTCTGCAGGCGTATAGGCTGCGCCGCATGGATTGGAAGGCGAATTAATAATCACCCATTTCGTGCGAGGCGTAATAGCTGCACGCAACATTTCTGGCGTAATCTTAAATCCACCTGCCGCGGACAGTGGTACAAAAACCGGCTTGCCGCCTGCCAGTAAAACGATATCGGGATAAGACACCCAATAGGGGGCAGGGATGATGACTTCATCGCCGGCATTCACCGTGGCGGTTAGGGCATTGTAAATGGTCTGCTTACCGCCGCTGCCCACGCTGATTTCTTCGGGCGCGTAATCCAGCCCGTTTTGCTTTTTTAATTTTTCGCAAATTGCCTTTTTCAGCGCGGCGGTGCCATCAACGGGCGTATATTTTGTCTCCCCATTTTGAATGGCAGCAATCGCCGCCGCCTTGATATGATCTGGTGTGTCAAAATCCGGTTCGCCCAACGTAAAATCGATAATATCGCGTCCTTCGGCCCGCAAAACCTTGACCCGGCCGGCTGCCGCAAAGGTGGGTGATGGCTTGATGCTTTGCATCCTTTCAGCGAGCGGTGTCAGCGACATATCTTAAATTCCCTTCATTCATTAATGTCTGGGGGTATCTAAACAACTTCGATACGGCCTATGCAAGAGCTTTTATTTTCACTATTTTACCGGCAATGACACCGCAGGAAATCATTGAAATCTTGAAGCGGCATGAGCTGTGGCTGCAAAACAAAGGCGGCGGCCAGCGCGCCAGTTTCGCCATGCAGGATTTGCGCGGCTCTAGCTTTGCCCGCGCCAATCTGCAGAACGCCAAGTTTTCAGGTGCGGATTTGTCGGGCAGTGACTTCACCGGCGCAGATTTGCGCCAGGCGGATTTCTTTGCGGCCACTTTGCAGGCAGCGATTATGGCCGAAGCGAACCTTGAAGGTGCAGACCTGCGCGGCGCGCAAATGAAAGAAGTTATTCTCGACGGCGCAAATCTCAAAAATGCAGATTTGCGTGCCGGTGCTTTATTATCCGACGATGGCGATGGCAAACCCCTGCCGGTGGATTTGACCGGGGCCAGCATGAATAATGTTGAGGCATCGGGCGCAATGATGGCTGGCGTGAATATGGAAAATGCCAGAATGAATAATGCCAATCTATCGGGAGCCAACCTGTCCGGTGCGATTGCCGTCAATGCGGATCTTACCGGCGCAAATCTGGGTGGTGCGCAATTGGGTGGCGCGCGCCTGGATGGTGCCAACCTGCGCGATGCAGACCTCACGCATGCGAAAATGAAAAATACCTCTCTGGTCGGCACAGGCATTGATCCCGTCGCCGCACGCCCGGCCGAAGATTTTGGTGCAATTGTGCATCGCATTCTGCTCGATCATTTTGAATGGAAAGAAACCGATGGTAAGAAAGGGCGTCGCGCAAATCTTTTGAACGAAGATTTATCCGCAATTAATTTATCCGGTGCCAATCTCGATGGTGCCAATCTACGCGGCACCAAATTTGTCGGTGCAAAAATGGATAACGCCAGTTTTGTCATGGCGGACCTGTCGCAAACCGAGTTTCAGGGAGCGGATTTGCGCAATGCGGATTTTTCCGGAGCCAATCTGCGCAAAACAAATTTGACCAATGTGAATGCGGCGGGTGCAAAATTCAATGCCGTGCCATTGCGCGATCATGACGGTAATTTGATGGGCCGTGATTGGGCCACAAACCTGATGGGCGCGGTGATGACCGGCGGTAATTTTGCCAAGGCTGAATTCCAGGGCGCAAACCTGATGGATGCCAATACGATTGCGGCAGAATTCCGGGATGCAGATCTGACGGGTGCAAACCTGCGCGGCACAGAAATCGGCAAACAGCGTCAACGCGCGTAAGCTCTATTTTTATTTAGGAATAGCTTGGCCTTCCATGGTCTTTAGCAATTTATCTGCCGGGTGATAGGGGCCTTTTACAATAGCATCTTTTATGCATGCCTGTGCGCCCTTCAGGTTTTCTTCGCCGCCAAATCTTTTTGCCAGCCATGGGCCTTTGTTTGTGTCTGATAACAACGCATCCATACGGTGCAGCATTCCCATTTGTTCATTGACGGTGCCAGGAACCAGGGAATCCGTCCCCCGGTTTTCAGCAATTCTGCGCATGCTTGTCTTCAGCCATGCTGCGGGAATCTCCGGCGGATATGCATCTTCGTTGATTTGGTTGCGCCAGGATTGCAGCACTCCCCAATCCCCTTTGATCGCGGCGGTTTCAATGTCGCGCTCCAATTCCCGGCCCAGAAAATCTGCTGCGATATGCAGGTCAGAGCCAACTTTGAAGCCATTGGTCAGGGTGTTCTTAATAGCTCCCGCATGTTCGCGCAGTGTGCCAAAAATCTCGGCCTGTTCGGGTGTCACCATATAGCCTATGCTTTGAATGATAATCTTTTGCATCACAGTGCTCCTGGCGGCCTTTCA
>DPZW01000078.1:14016-14792 GCA_003536545.1 Rhodospirillaceae bacterium | reverse complement strand
TGGCAATCGCGGCGGGTATTCTGATTAAGGGCCCGATTATTCTGATGGTGATCGCAACAATAATTTTCGTGATTTGCGTGTTGCAGAAGTCGTCAAGATTATTTTTACATTTGCGGCCCCTGGCGGGATTGCTCATCACGATGCTTTGTGTGGCACCGTGGCTGATTAGCATTACTATCAAAAGCAACGGTGCCTTTTGGCTGGAATCTATCGGTAAGGATATGTTGAGCAAGGTAGCATCCGGGCAGGAGTCGCATGGTCTGCCGCCCGGCGCGCATTTGGGTCTATTATTTATTTTGTTTCTACCCGCCATCGTTCCGCTGTTTCATGGGCTGCGCTATGGCTGGCGCACGCGCCAAGACCGCATCACGCAATTCCTCCTGGCCTGGATCATTCCCACCTGGCTGATTTTTGAATTCACGCCGACCAAGCTGCCACATTATACCTTGCCGACCTATCCGGCGATTGCGCTATTGGCGGCGATTGCAATTTCAAAGGTGAATTGGTCTGCACGCAATGTGCGTTTGTGTTTTGCTGTGCCAATTGCATTGGCACTCGCATTGAATATAAAATTCCTGGGTATCATTGGGCCTAACTTACCGGAATTCTGGCTGGCAAAAGACCTGCGGCAAACCCTTGTTGCGCGAGATATGGCAGACCAACCGCTGGCAATTGTCGGCTATGCGGAACCAAGTGCGGTATTCCTGAATGGTACTAAAACGCAACTGCTGGCATCCGGCGGCGAAGGTGCGGGTGCCCTGCAATCGGGCGCGATT
>DPZW01000078.1:0-13841 GCA_003536545.1 Rhodospirillaceae bacterium | reverse complement strand
GGTGCCCTGCAATCGGGCGCGATTGTTGCAGTTGCATCAGAGAGGCAGCAGGAATTTATTAATGCAGTACGAAAACTGAAACTACGCCCGCATGAAATTATTACCATCAATGGTTTCAATCTGGGGCGTGGTAAAGCCATGACTCTTATTTTATATTCAAAGAAATGATTATAAAGTTTTCCAAACCCATATGGCTGACGCTGTTGGCGGCTGCCACAACTGTCGCTGTCATTCCTTTTGATCTGGCGATTATGCAATATATTCATGCACGTCCCGGTGCAAAACCAATTTTCGAAATTATTACGGAGATCGGACTTTCGCAGTGGTATCTGGTGCCGTCGGCCTTGGTCATTCTGGCTGGCCTTTATTTATGGCGCACAAAGAAAATGACAGCAGCCTTTGCAAGAAATATGCATGTTGCATTGCTGATGTTTTTATCGGTCGCATCGTCAGGCATTTTTGTAAATGTCATGAAGGCTATTATAGCGCGCGCCCGTCCGCGCGAATTTCTGCGCGAGGAAATTCATGGTTTCTGGAATTGGGCGCAGGTATGGGCAGGGGAATTGTCCGATTATAATTCGTTTCCTTCGGGTCACGCCGCAACATCGCTGGCAGTGGCGGTGACTATTGTTTTATGCCTGCCAAAAAAATATCACTTTCTTACAGTTCCCATTCTTGTGCTGGGATGCATCGTTGCCGCGTCACGCGTGATGGTCAGCGTGCATTATCTGAGTGACGTCATCGCGGGCAGCGTGATTGGTGTATGGGCTGCTGTGTTATGCAAGCGTTATTTAGCGCGCGCCAAATGGGCGGCAGCCATTTCCAGACCGGCCACTTTGCAATAACCCGCAGCATCTGCACCGCTGTATTGTCCCGAGCTTTCGCCGTAAGTGCCGCCGCGCCCCAGCAATGAAAATTCACTGCGTGCGCCGAGGACGAATGCAGTGGCTTTATGCAGGCGTACGCGTACTTCGCCGGTCACATTCTGCTGGTTGGTCTCCAGGAATTTCTCGATATCGCGCATGGCGGGATCAAGAAAACGCCCTTCATGCAGATGCGTGCCGTAGGTTTCGCCCATTTGCGCATTTAACTGTGATTGTAATTTGGTCAGTACCAGTTTTTCCAGTTCGCGGTGTGCGGGGATTAAAATCGCAGGTGCAGGTGCTTCAAACGCCACGCGGCCTTTGATGTTCATCACCGTGGTGCCGACATGCATGCCGCGCCCGATGCCGTGCTTCGCGCCCAGCTCGCCAATGGTTTCCACCAGTTCAACACCGTTCATTTTCTTGCCGTTCAGCGAGACGGGAATGCCGGTTTCAAAACCGATCGTGATTTCTTCCGGCGCATCTGGCGTGTCATTCAGATTGCGCGTGAAGACATAAGCGTCATCCGGCAACGGGAGCCAGCTGTCATGCGTTTCCACGCCGCCGATGGTGATGCCCCACATGCCGCGATTGATGGAATAGCTGGTGGTTTTATTCGGCACCGTGTGGCCGCGTTCCGTCAGGTATTTCGTGCTGTCCGCGCGCTGGATATTGCCCGCGCGGATCGGTGTGATGAGTTCCACGCCGGGCGCGAGCACGCGAACGGCGACGTCAAAACGCAATTGATCATTGCCCGCGCCGGTGGAGCCATGCGCGATGGCAGTGACGTTTTCCACGCCCGCGATTTTTGCAATTTCAATCGCCTGCACCACGCGCTCCGCGCCCACGCATAATGGATAAACGCCGCCGCGCAGCACGTTGCCGCGAATGAGATTTACCAATACCGTATCAAAAAATTTCTGGCGGCCATCAAAGGTGATATGTTTTGCCGCGCCAAGTTCACGCGCGCGGGCGGCGACTTTTTCGGCTTCGCCTTTTTCAAATGTGCCAGTATCGACGGTGACGGTGATGACTTCGTAACCCTGATCCGCCAGCCACAGCGCGCAGAAAGAAGTATCAAGGCCACCAGAGAAAGCCAGGATGCAACGTTTTTTATCAGCCATCATTACAATTCCTATAATTTGATTTCCGCAATGGGATTGGTTTTTGTCACAGCGTCAATGCCAGGGGGCAACATCACATAACGGTGAGAGCCATTTTCATGTCGCTGTGTCATATTTTGATATTGCTCCAGCTCGCGCCAGTCAAACTGAATAATCGCCTCAGGCTTTAATTCACCGGGTAACATCGGGCGGTGGCCCATTGCAATTGACAGCAGGGCGGCTTCATCCGGAATTTCACAGCCGTAAATAAAAGTGCGATCATGCTTGGTGTGCAATGCAACTTGTGGCTGCAGGATATCCAGCGCACCGAATTTTGTATGGATGGCAAGCGATGCATTATCATACTGCGCTGTGCCGGTCTGATAGCGCGCCCCCATCTGGCGGTGAATATCCAGCATTGCTGCTTTTGCAATGCTGCCAAGGCCTGGAGTCGTTGAGTATAATGAAAACGCATGCACGCGATCCGGCGCAAAGGTTTTTATTGCGCAGGCTTCCGCCAGTGGCACAATTTCGTCATCTTTTAAATGGTCGCTATTCATTTCCGCCAGTGCCGTATCAATTTTTTCACGCATGGCAACAGGAATATATTTCGCTGGCCCCTCAATACCGATCAGTGCTGCATTCTGGAAAATACAATTGATCATCACCCAGGGTGGCATACCCATGACATCGCCATATACAGATCCGTTAAAAATATTGAATAGGAAAGCAAAACGTGCCTGTTTGGGGTCGGCACTATTTCGCAGGTGGATAGATTTTCCCAGGGCAGATGTAGGAAGTTTTTTCAGGTTTGCCAGATCACCCAGTGCAAAAAATGCGGTTTGATGGTTGCCGATATCTTTAAAATCAAGGCGCATTAAGTTAATCCCAATACATCGCGCATTGTATATAAACCTGCCGGCTTATCCGTAACCCAGCGTGCGGCGTGCAAGGCACCGCGCGCGAAAATCGCGCGGTCAGTTGCGCGGTGGGTGAGCTCCAGGCGTTCCTGCAAACCATAAAAATAAACCGTATGATCACCGGCAACATCACCGCCGCGCGCAACGGAAAAACCAATCGAGCCCTCTGAACGTGCGCCAGTATGGCCGTGACGGGCGGGCGTGATGATATCGTCCAGCTTTTTACCGCGTGCCTCGGCTGCCGCGCGGCCCAGCATCATGGCTGTGCCGGATGGTGCATCCACTTTATGCTTATGGTGGCTTTCAAAAATCTCGATGTCGAATAATTCGGGTGGCAGGGATGCCGCCGCGCGTTCAACGAGTGTCGCCAACACATTCACGCCCAGTGAGTAATTGCCACTGTAGACAACGGGAATTTTCTTCGCTGCCGCATGGATAATTTTTTCCTGTTCGGCCGAAATACCTGTCGTGCCGATGACAAGTGCAACACCTGCGTCTGCGGCCGCCTGGCAAAGTGCGATGGTTGCCTCCGGCACGCTGAAATCAATTATGACCTGTGCATTTTTCAAAGCATCGGGCAGGGTGCCAATGTTGTGGGTATCAAGCTGCGCCGATAATTGCAGGCGCGGTGCATCGTTAATCAGTTTGGCCAGCGTCTGGCCCATGCGCCCCGCAGAGCCGTTAATAGCGATATGGATCATTTTTTCCTCTCGCCAATCCTGCCACAGCTTTATATCTGGCGGCAATCCGCTATGATAGGAATCATGCTGACTTGGGAAGAATGCGCGGCGTTGATCATCCTGACGCCTGAAGAAATCACAGCCATGGGGCCTCGTGCGCCGGCCCCGGAATTTGTGGATTTCCTGATAGATCCCTATCTTTATGAGGAGCCGCTGAAGGATAAACCCGGCGTGAAGGGCTTTATCCGGGATGATATCGCGGCCGCCCAGCGGCGTGGTAGCTATGATATGTCTGCCCTGCTGAAATTCGGCCTGCGCCAACGCTTGATCGCTCAGGGCTATGCCGGCGATATTCCCGGGGCTGAGAATTATTCGCAGCTAGCCTAATTGGGCCGCAGGCGGCATAACACATCATGCCTAAACTCATTTTCGTTATTGCCGAAGATTTCGGCTTTCTCTCGCACCGTTTGCCCATGGCATTGGCCGCCAAGGCAGCGGGATTTGATGTGGGCATCATCACGCGCGTGAATGATCAACAAACGCGCGCGCAAATTGAAAGCAAAGGATTTAAAGTTTTTCCAATCAACTGGCAACGTAGCTCAATTAATCCGATTGCCGCACTCACGCAGATTTCAGAAATTGCCAAAATATTTCGGCGCGAGAGACCCGATATTATTCATAACGTGGCTCTGAAACCAATTATCTGGGGAACACTGGCGGCGTTACAATCAGGTGTGCAGCGCATTGTGAATGCACCGGTTGGTTTGGGTTATATTTTTACTTCTGATGACATGATGGCGCGCGCGCTGCGTTTAATTGTGGCCCCGATGTTGCGTGTCGCCATGCGGAACCACCGCGTCAGGGTGATTATTCAGAACGGTGATGACTGGCAGTCACTGGCACGTGATGGCATTATTCAGCATGACCGTAGCATGATTATTCGCGGATCCGGTGTAGAGCTGGAAAAATACAACGTGATGCCGGAACCGGATGGGCCCATTACCATCGGCGTCGCCGCGCGTATGTTACATGATAAAGGCATCCTGCCGCTCGTTGAGGCACAGCAGAAATTACAAAACGCGGGCATGGATGTGCGCTTGTTATTGGCGGGCACGCCTGATCCTGAAAACCGCGCGACATTGACGGCGGATGAAATGGCCAAAATTTCTGCCCTGCCGGGTGTGACTGCCCTTGGGCATGTCACGGATATTCCGAGCCTGTGGGCGCGGTGCCATATTGCCGTGCTGCCATCGCGCCGCGAAGGTCTGCCCAAGGCGTTATTAGAGGCAGCAGCAGCTGGCCGCCCATTAATCGCGACCGATGTGCCGGGTTGCCGCGAAATTTGCCATGATAGCGTGAACGGTATTTTGGTGCCGATGGATGATGCGGCGGCGATGGCTGCCGCAATAAAAAAACTTGCCGAAGATGAAAATTTAAGAAAAAAATACGGGGCGGCATCGCGCGCCATGGTGGAAACAGATGTGTCCGCCGCCGCCGTGGGGGCGAAACTGGTGGGGCTATACCGGCAAATGATGACGGAAATTCAATAAGTTAAAATTCATAAAAGCTTCACACACAAGACCTGGTTTTGGTGCTAGCCTGTTATCGTAAATATAGCATTTTAGCCAAATTTTAGGTTAATTCTTGCGCATATTCACAATCCCGTAATGACCTGCGGTGTACCATGAATCGTGAAGATTTATGGGAGAAATGCGTATGGCTGCTCAGGCCTATGACAAAGACGAAATGGCAAAGTTCATAAACGAACGCCCCCAGGCCTATATGTTTAACGGCTATGGGCACAACTTGCTCGAAATGGATCCCGATACGCTGAATTCAGCTTTCACTGCATCTGTGATGACAGTCGTGGATCAGGACTTACTCACCGCTCTGGCAGAATCTGAAGCCATTGAAGAAACCCTTTCCACCAACGTTAAAGTTTATGATGTCGTTGAAGAAACAATGAAGGCAATGAAGGAGGAGGGTGATAAGCCGCCGCCGCCGCCGTGGGTAAAAAATGATGTTGCGTTCCAGGAAGAAATGAGCAGACGCGCTGAATCTAAATTTGTTGAAAATTTTTCTAAAGAAAAAAAACTGAATCTTGAATCCTACACCATGTTCTCAGAGTGTATGAATGAATTTGGTCCAAAAAGCTTTGGGATGCTGGCAGATAAACTAGGGCAGTTGCAGGGCCGTAAGGGTGAATTAAACGGTTTGATTGATGAGATTCAGGAAGCATTTGAAAAAAATACGCCGCGCATTCATGCAAAATGGGGCATTACTAGCCCTGATGAAATTATCACTATTGGTATGGCTGACGGTATGCCCCCAGGATTTAATCCGCGCGATATTTTGCAATTGGGCAAGATGATAGTTGAGGCATTGAAAAATCCGGAACTGTCCAAGATTGATCTGCTTTCACTCGATGGCGCGATTGATTTCCGTGATAAATACGCGCGCGGATTGACGGAAGATAACAAAGCCACCTTTGGCCGTCCGGTTGAAGGCGTACTGGCCGCAGACCCCAATGGCCGTTTTGCGCCGCCGCCGGGCGCGGGGCCACCTCTGGATGAAAATAACCCGGATGATCCGCGCAATGCGCACAAGCCCAAGCCAGCGCATCAGCTGATGACGATGGGCATGCCGGGCCTGAAATAATATCCCTACAATTTTTGCCATTTGTCATGAAACTGTCATGCTCGCCCGTTAGACTGAAAGGGTAGGAGAATTATATCCAGATGACCACGGCCGTTGCACCTGAAGATACCGTTTCTGCGGATTTGCCAGCATGCACTGTCGCGATCAACGTAGATAATGCCGCCAACGGCGCGCGCGGTGAATTGGCGCAATTCGTACAGGATTTTGCAGCCGCGATTGAGACGCAGGCCAAGCCCGAACATAAAGCCGAAGTGACCAAAGCCCTTCACGATGTAGGCCAGGAATTGCGTAACATAGGCGTCAATACCAGCAAGCCCAAAGATGCGGCGGTTAATCACGTCGATACCGTCAAAAAACCACAATCTTCCTTATCAGGTACAATCGGCGCAGTGGCAGGTGCGGTGGGTGAAATCACCGGCAGCCAGACCGCAAGGATTGTTTCCCAATTGCTGTCCAGCAGCGAGCCTAAATGCGGTTTGGCGCAGCTGGGTAAGATTGCAGAAAAGGCCGGCATTAAAACGGTCGGAAAAACCTCGCTGGAAAATGCGATTGGCAATGCACAGGCGAATGTTGGCGTGGTCAAGGGCGTTGAAACCCTTCGCAAGAATGGCTTCAACGGCGATACAATTTATGCAACCGGTGTTCAGCTGACTGCCAATGGCGGCGGTGCGATGGGCGAGAAAAACTTTATCCGTGACACTGCGCTGAAGTTAAATGACAATGTGCAGCACGGCCATAATCACGATCTCAGCAAAACTCTGGCACGGCCTGTGGCGCAAAGCAAAAGTCAAATAGACGCCGCAAATAGCGCAGGAAAAACTGCTGCACCTGCGCTAAGTCAGAATGAGGCGAAAGCATCCAAGGCCGAAGATGCAAGAAATCTGCGCGAAAATGAAGTGACCCTCACGATGGCTGAAAAGACACCCGCTGCACTGGTGCCGCTTATTAATAAACGTCGCGCATCGCAAATGCCGCAGAACGCAATCGTCAGTCAAATTCTGGGCAACAAACCGGTTGACCCAACGGCCAAGACTGATGCTGAATTATTGATGGAAAAAACCCGCCAAGAAACCGAAGCGTTTAAGAAGCAAGAAGCAGAAATGCTGGCAGCGAATGCCCAAAGAATTCAAAAGCGTCCGGGAATGACAGCCATCCCTGTTTTGACGCCCCGCATGGGAGCATCAGAAATGACGGCCCGTGAATTTATCCCCACCTAAAATTCATCTGCATAAAATGTGAATTTCGCCGCGCCTATTTCTTCGCGCAGGCTCACGGTCACACTATACAATTTGCCGTCCAGATCCCGCTGCCAGAACGTAATGAATTTCTGCAGCAGCGGAAACTTCGGCGCGAGGTCATAATCCTGCCATATATAGGTCTGCAGCAGCATGGGATGGTCGGGTAGGCCATAGAGCAGCTCAGCCGTGGTGAGCCTTTCCCGGCCGAGCAGCGCGAGAGCCGGGATCTCATGACAGTCGAAAGACCCCGGATCTTCGACCGGGCTCAGCCCAGTCTGCGTCCGGGGATATGGCGTCCAAAGCTCCATTTTACCTCGGGATTCCCAAGGTTTTATTATATCAAAAAATTTGTATAATTTCCTTGAAATTCAGCCAAATAGGGCCTATTTAGCACTCACTGGCGGGGAGTGCTAACAGGCCGAAAACGGCCTCAAGCAGCCCCCATAACCGATGAACAACCCTAACTTAAGGAATAGGCTATGACCTCTATTCGTCCTTTACATGATCGCGTGATGGTTCAACGCGTTGAACAGGAAGAAAAAACATCCGGCGGGATTATCATCCCGGATACCGCAAAAGAAAAACCCATGGAAGGCATCGTGATCGCTGTCGGTTCCGGCAACCGCGATGAAAGCGGCAAGTTGCAGCCTTTGGACGTGAAAGCGGGCGACCGCGTGCTGTTCGGCAAATGGTCCGGCACGGAATTAAAACTCGACGGTAAAGATTACCTGATGATGAAGGAAAGCGACATCATGGGCATTATTGAAAACACAAAAGCTTCTAAGAAAGCTGCATAGGAGAGAACAATGTCTGCAAAACAAATTGCATATTCAACCGATGCGCGTGACCGTCTGGTCAGCGGCATTAACAAGGCCGCAAATGCGGTAAAAGTAACGCTGGGCCCAAAGGGTAAAATTGTTGCCCTGGCGAAATCTTACGGTGCGCCGCGCATGACCAAAGACGGCGTTTCTGTTGCCAAGGAAATCGAGCTGGATGACAAGTTCGAAAACATGGGCGCACAAATGATCCGCGAAGCGGCGTCAAAGGCAAACGATCACGCAGGTGACGGCACAACGACGGCGACTGTTCTGGCGCAATCTATTGTGAACGAAGGCAACAAACTGGTTGCAGCGGGCATGAACCCCATGGGTCTGAAGCGCGGTATTGATAAAGCGGTATTGGCGGTTGTTGAAGACCTGAAATCACGCGCGAAGAAAATCACCGGGAATAAGGAAATTGAGCGCGTTGCGTTTATTTCTGCAAACGGTGATGCGGATATCGCGACCAAAATGGCTGAAGCCATGGCGAAAGTCGGCAATGAAGGCGTGATCACGGTTGAAGAAGGCAAATCCAACGAAACCGAAATGGATATCGTTGAAGGGATGCAGTTCGACCGCGGTNNCCGGGCTTCGGCGACCGGCGCAAGGAGATGCTCGGCGACATCGCCACGCTCACCGGCGGAAAGGCGATCATGGAAGAACTGGGCCTCGAACTCGAGAAGGTCGAGATCGGCGACCTGGGCCGCGCCAAGAAGGTGACCATCGACAAGGAAAACACTACCATCGTCGACGGTGCCGGCTCGAAGGCCGAGATCGAAAGCCGCGTCGCCCAGATCAAGGCCCAGATCGAGGAGACCACCTCGGANNATCGCGGAAGACATCGAAGGCGAAGCCCTCGCAACGCTGGTGGTGAATAAACTGCGCGGCGGCCTCAAGGTTGCTGCTGTGAAAGCACCCGGCTTCGGTGATCGCCGCAAAGCGATGCTGGAAGACATGGCAATCCTGACAGGCGGCCAGGTGATTTCCGAAGACCTCGGCATCAAACTGGAAAACGTGACGCTGCAAATGCTGGGCACGTCCAAGAAAGTGCGCATCAGCAAGGACGATACCATCATTATCGATGGCGCGGGCAAGAAAGATGACATTGAAGGCCGCGTGGCGCAGATCAAGGCGCAAATCGGCGAAACGTCATCTGATTACGACAAGGAAAAACTACAGGAACGCCTGGCGAAATTGTCTGGCGGCGTGGCGGTGATCCGCGTCGGCGGCGCAACTGAACTGGAAGTGAAAGAGCGCAAGGACCGCGTGGAAGACGCAATGCATGCAACCCGCGCAGCGGTGGAAGAGGGCATTATTTCTGGCGGCGGTACGGCATTGCTTTACGCAACGGGCGCACTGGCGAAATTAAAGCCAGCAAATGATGATGAGCGTGCGGGGATTGAAATTATCCGTCGCTCACTTCAGGCACCAATTCGCCAGATCATTGCAAACGCCAGCGAAGATTCTTCACTGATTGTCGGCAAGCTGCTCGAGCAAACAGACACCAACCAAGGCTACGACGCGCAGGAAAGCAAGTTCGTTGACATGGTTAAAACCGGTATCATCGATCCAGTGAAAGTAGTTCGCGTGGCATTGCAGGATGCAGCATCCGTTGCAGGTCAGGTGATCACCACCGAAGCATTGATTGCAGATATCCCAGAGAAAAAATCATCCGATGGCGGCGGCGCAGCCGGTGGCATGGGTGACATGGGCGGAATGGGTGGTATGGGCTTTTAGTCGCTGACGTTACCTCAGCGATAACTCTCCTCCTGAGTTGTCCAATCTACCCTGCGGGGGCTGCTAAGGCGGCCCCCGTTTTTTTTGTATCAAAGGGTTGCCCTATCCCATTGAGATAGTTAGGGTTTTTCTTGTTATGGCAAATCTGATCATCACGATTATTTCCATTGCGCTGGTTGCCGTCGCAGCTTTGATGGGTGCTTATTATGGTGGGCAGGCCTATATGCAGGCGAGTGTAAAAGCACGCGCCAATCAAATTGTGAATGGTGCCAAGCAAGTGGCGGCGGCCTGGCAATTATGGGCACTAGATAATGCATCTACATTGTATGGATTCCCGACAGCAGAATTTGCAGACACGTTAGTGCCAAATTATCTCACGCAAATCCCAACTGTGGGGACAGACAGCTCTGCACCGAAAGGAAGCATGACCGGACCGAATGAGTTGCCGTATGATTTCAGGCCCACCGTGATCAATCAAGGGACATCACGTTGCAATACCTTTAACGTCTCGGTCTGTACGGGGTCCCCCGTCACATTGGGGATGATCACCACTGTTTTTAATACGGTATCCTACAATATGTATTCAACCGATGCGGGTTGGTATGACTTGGATAATAAAACTTGCCTGGAAATCACAAAAATGGCGAACGGACCGAATGCAACCCTGCAAAGCTATGGCAGTCGCTATTCCGGCGCGCTGGGATCCACACTATGGACTAAGCAATTTGATTGCCACCGGAATGGCGCAACCAATCTCTACACGTTTTATTATCGGGTATTCCAGATTTATCCGTGATTAATGGGGCCGCCACGCCTGGTAATCACCGGTAGCTTTGGCACGGTTTGCACTGGATAACTGGTGCCCTGGCGGCAAATACGCCGCGTTCGTACCGGTCATGTTCGGCACATAGGGTTTTTGCCAGCGGCGACGGAAACGATTGGCATTCTCATTGCTCGGCAATATATCCGTCTGGTGATGCAGCCAGCCGTGAAATTCTGGTGGCACTTCAGATCCATCAGCGCGGTGGGCATAAATTACCCAACGTTTATGTTGCGCGGTTGCACCGCCTTGCCATTGCGCGGTGGCTTTGCGTGATTGGTAATATTTATTCCCGAATTCATCACGCGCCACGAAATTGCCGCGCAGCATGGTTACAAAATGGATATGTACGCGGGAGAGCGATCCCAGAAGTGGCGAGAGGAAATCAAAATTCATGCTGCAGTTTTATCAGTCCAACGGGCAAAAGAAAACCCCGCCACCTGGGCGGGGTTAAACTTTATGGGAACCAGATTAATTCGCCTGGCGACGCAGGAATGCAGGAATTTCCAGCAGATCTTCATCTGCCTGCGAAAGTTTTGCAGGTTGCTGGTTAACCAGCTGCGGTTCGCGGCGTTGCGGCTCAATTGCCGGTGCCGCCTGGGCGTTTCCCAGGTTTAACCCCATGAAGCTGCCGCTTGATCCGCGCGCAGCATCATCGCCATCATCACTGTCGTCATCCATATCATTTGGTTTGGCGCGGCCGGTTGCAATGCCAGTCACGCGTTCAAACAAAGACGGCCCTTTTTTCTTGGCAGTAGCTGCAGGTGCAGGCGCGCGCGGTGCATCTTCCTCAGAGAAAAGGAAATTGCTTTGTGCGGGTTCAGCTGCAGTTGTTGGCGCAGGCTGTGGTGCTTCTTGTTGTGCCTGGGGCTGCGTTTGATGTGGTGCAGGGGCAGCAGTTGTTGCCATGGATGTCCAGGGTGATCCTTGCATAGGCGCAGGATCAGATGGCGTTTCATCATAGGACGGCGCGTAGTTGCTTGGCTCATTTTGTGTTGGTGTTGGGTTATTTACAACCGTCAGCGAAGGCGCGGGAGCTGCGGGTGCAGGAGCCTGCGCCGCTGGCTGCATTTGCAAGGCCGCGCTGCCGTAGCTTTGGGGTGCAACGTTAAAGCTGGGCTGTGACGGAGCAGATGTTGGTGCCGTGCTGGTCACACGCAAACCGCTTTGCGCGCTTGCTTGCGGCTGTTGCATGCGCATGCTGCTTGCTGGCGCAGTTGCCTGGCCAAAACTTGCAGCTGTATTCTGCGACATTGGGCGCATGCCACCCGCAGAAGCGGTAGCAGCTGCAGGGGGTGTTGCATTCGTATTGCTGGGCTGCGTATTTGCAAATGGCGAAGGCGTAGAAGATACCGTTGCTGTTGTTGTGTTAGCGGAACGCGCAGCATTCGCAGAAGCTGCAGCAGTAAATGGATTATGCTGTGCACCGTTTGCCACCATGCGCAAACCTTCTGGGCGCGTGCGCTGCGCTGCTTCGGCTTCGATGCCGGTTGCAACAACAGATACGCGCATTTTGCCGTTCATGCTGGCATCAAACGTTGAACCAAAGATGATGTTGGCATCTGGATCCACTTCGTCACGGATACGGTTGGCGGCTTCGTCAACTTCGAACAGCGTCATGTCCATGCCACCTGTGATGTTGATCAGCACGCCGCGTGCACCTTTCATTGAAACATCATCCAGCAATGGATTGGAAATTGCAGCTTCCGCAGCTTCAACCGCGCGGCGAGAGCCGTCTGCTTCACCTGTGCCCATCATGGCTTTGCCCATTTCGGACATCACGCTGCGGATATCGTTGAAATCCAGGTTGATCAGGCCAGGCATCACCATCAGATCAGTCACGCCGCGTACACCAGAGTGCAGAACTTGATCCGCCATATTAAACGCATCCGCAAAAGTGGTTTGTTCATTCGCCACGCGGAATAAATTCTGGTTTGGAATAATAATCAGGGTATCTACGTGATCCTGCAGCGCATCAATACCGCTTTCGGCTTGGCGCATGCGCAGTGAACCTTCGAAATGGAATGGCTTGGTCACAACACCAACGGTTAAAATGCCGTGTTCACGTGCTGCACGCGCGATGACGGGTGCAGCACCTGTACCTGTGCCGCCGCCCATGCCAGCTGTGATGAAAACCATATTGCTGCCTTCAATGGATTGCATGATTTCATCCATCGCTTCTTCTGCAGCAGCGCGGCCCACGTCGGCACGCGCGCCTGCGCCCAAACCGCGTGTGATGTTCGCGCCCAGTTGAATTTTGCGCGAAGCCAGCGATTGTTGCATCGCCTGTGCATCCGTATTGCAGACTAAAAATTCAACGCCCTCAAGGTTCGCGCTGATCATATTATTCACGGCATTGCCGCCCGCGCCGCCGACGCCAATCACGGTAATTCTTGGTTTCAATTGATCAGAGCTTTGGGGAATTGAAGGGTTAATCATCGTTATGCGCTCCTGCTGCGTGAATGGCGGTTGTGGCCTTTAAAAATGGTTATTTCGCAATGGCTTATGAATCGCCCCCACGAATCATTAGATACTACCATATCTGGTAGGCGGAAACAGTGGGAATGGGCAGGGTTTGAGGTTGCGCCGCCACCTGGGTTCGGGGTGGTATATTCTTGACGAATGCTACCGCCAATTGATATAACGGCATTGGATTAGCGGCCAATTAATCACAGGAGCAATGTCATGTTGCCTATATTACAAGGACTGGCCGCATCACCTCAGGGAAAACTCATCCGCGCGACGTTGCCGTTTTCAGTGCTGGCAATTTTTTTTGATGGCGGTGGAGCATTGGCCGCAGAAGCGAAGAGAAATACCTTTATGTGGTGATATGGTGGTCTTTACCTACGAGGAAATGCAGCAATCTCAAGCAAGCAAAGACTCAAATGCATTAAAAATTCTTGCGTCTAAAAAATCATCATGTGGCGGATAAGCAGAAAAGGAAAAGGTAGATGAAATCTAATCTCAACAATAAAACAAAAACCATTCTGGCACTGGCCATAAT
>DPZW01000079.1:832-3134 GCA_003536545.1 Rhodospirillaceae bacterium | reverse complement strand
GTTCAAGTCCCTCCGGGGGCACCAATCAGCTTTTCTGCTTGAAATCCCCTCAGATTCTATGTGAGCATGGCGCACGATGGCAGGTCTTATTCTTTATTCCGTGAACCCGCGCTCTTTGGGCGTGCTGCCGCAGTGGACGACCGCGATCAACGAGGCGGAGCGGCTGGAATGTAACTGCATTCACCTGAACCCCTTTCATCCCACGACGCAAACCGGCAAAATCAAAGACGGCGCGCAGCAGTCCGGCAGTCTTTACGCCATTACCGATCATTTTGCGATTAATCCCGAATTTTGTGAGCAGGATGCGGTAGTTTCCAAAACACAATTGCATGATTTTATTCGCAATGCCCATGGCCGCAAATTGCGCGTGATGGCGGATCTGGTTTTGGGTCATGTGGCAATTGATCACCCGCTGGTGAAATCCAATCCTGAATTTTTCCGCCGCAATGCAGACGGCACATTATATATTGGTGGACCCGTGGATGACCCCTGGTCAGATGTGGCAACGATTGATTATGAAAATCCAGCGGCCTGGAATTATTTTCTGGGCGAGCAAGGCTATTGGCTGCGGCTGATGGATTATTATCTGGATTTGGGGTTTAATGCCTTTCGCTGTGATGCGGTATATTGGTTGCCGCAACTGGTGTGGGAACAGGTGTTGAATTACGCGCACCGCCGCAATCCCGATATTATTATTCTGGCGGAAACTTTGGGCCTGTCCGGGCAAGACGCCGAATTGATGCAGGAAGCCCTGCGCGAAGTGGATTCCCGCATTATTTATGATCTGGCTTATGATGATGTGGGCCGCAATTGGGACGGCAAAGATGCCACCACGCTGAACCAGGGCCGCGCCGGGCGTGTGGATTGTGTTTCGCATTTTGGCACATTGGGTTTTGTTGATAGCCATGATTTTGCGCCGCGTGCCAAATTGCTGCGCGACGTTTATAAAGACACGCGCGAAGCGACAGCCGATATTAAAATTGCGATGCAATGTCTGCGCGATTATGCGGTAGCCTGTTTCACGAATAACAGCGTGCTGATCCCGCGCGGTTTCCAATGGTGCATTGAAAGCAACACCGGCGTGTTCCGGCAGCAGGTGACACCGGAATTCTTTCAACAGCTCAAGGCGGATCGCCGTGCGGTGCCAACTGCATTAAACATTGGTCCTGCGCTGGCAGAAATGCATGAATTGCGCGGCAAGATTCCGCATGATGCGCGCGTGCGCGTCAGCAATGCCGTGGTGACGGACAGCCCTTATCTTGCGGCTATCCAATGCGATTTTCATAATCATGATGATGACCGCGTTTTGGCTTCTATTATTCTGTTACTTAATACGGCCATGCAGCACGGCGCGCAGAAATTCCCGGAGACCTGGTGGCGCGGCCTCAAGGAAGCGCAAAGTAACGCCCAGCGGATTCAGTTTGGCCCTGATATGAAAAATCGTGCCGGGATTACGGGCGTGGCTATTCTGGTCGTGCCGGGTGACCATATGCAGCGCATGGCCCTGAACCAGCGGCAGGCCCCGGCGGCCAAGCCCGGCGATGAATTGAACCTGGTTGCCTAGCTTTCCAAAATTTCACTACGCAATTCACAGCCACTTCCCTATAAGAGCCGCTAACAGGGAACTTAAATGGCAAAAAAATTGAATAATCTGGTCCGCGCTTTGGGCGTGATCGTGATGGTATTATTTGCAGCTTACACGGTCTGGTGGGCGGCGAACCCCGCCATCATGGAAGAAGGCTGGGAAGGCGGCGCGGTGAAGGCGTTTTCATTTGCGCCTTTTCAAAAAGATCAAAACCCATTGGAGCAACGTCATCCCACGCGTGAACAGATCCAGCAGGATTTAAAATTTTTATCTGCCTATGGTTACGGTGTGCGGACCTACTCGGTGCAATACGGACAAGAAGCCGTGCCGGAGCTGGCCAAAGAATTTAAACTCAAAGTCGCATTGGGCGCGTGGGTCGATAAAGATGAAGCCAATAGCAAACGCGAAATTGACGCATTGATCAAATTGATGCGCGACCGCGATTATCGCAATACCATCACGATGGGATTTGTCGGGAACGAAGCGATTTTGCGCGGCGATAAAACCGTGGATGAAATGATTGATATTATCAAGGATGTGCGCCGTAAAGTGCGCCAGCCGGTTTCAACCGCCGCAGTGTGGCAGACCTGGCTTGCGCATCCCGAACTGGTGGAAGCGGTGGATTTCATTGCGGTGCATGTGTTGCCGTATTGGGAAGGCGTTTCCATTAATCATGCGGTGGATCATGTCTTTTGCCGCTATGAGGAGTTGCAAGCA
>DPZW01000079.1:0-659 GCA_003536545.1 Rhodospirillaceae bacterium | reverse complement strand
TGGATCATGTCTTTCGCCGCTATGAGGAGTTGCAAGCAGCCTATCCGGATAAAAAGATCTTACTGGCCGAGGTCGGCTGGCCATCCACTGGCCCCTGGATGATGGGCGCAGAGCCGAACCAGGTAAACCAGGCGCGTTTTATTCGTGAATTTTTAAATGAAGCACACCGGCGCAATATTGATTACACGATTATGGAAGCCTTTGATCAGCCGTGGAAATATGCACTGGAAGGACCAGTTGGAACCGCGTGGGGTATTTTTGATTCCCAGCGCACATTAAAATTTCCGATGGTGGGCGCGGTGCATGAAAATGTGGATTGGCGCAACCTGTTTGGTTTTGCGGCTCTGCTCGCCCTGCCATTCATGCTGTTCTTTTTGATGCGTCGGCAGGATGTGCGCCTATGGGGACAATTATTTTACTGTGCCCTGATTATGGGTTTTGCGTCTTTGCTGGTTCTGACGATTGCCGAGGTAGTAACCGAAGCGATTTTAATTTCGATTGGGATTGCCTGGTCATGTCTTGTCTTGGCCCAAGTGATTATGGTGGCCGTGACGTTGTTTGACGGTTTTGAAATGACGGAAATGTTGTGGAAACAACGCTGGCAGCGCAAGTTTGAACCGTTGACCGGCGGTGATCTGGTCGACGCGCCAAAAGTGTCT
>DPZW01000135.1 GCA_003536545.1 Rhodospirillaceae bacterium | reverse complement strand
ATTAAACATAGTAAGCTCCTTTGGTTAAAAGAAACCGCACCATGCAATAGCGATGTAAAGAATTAGCGACGGATGCCGAGGCGTTCGATCAGTTTCAGATAACCCGCATTATTCTTTTTGGCCCAATAGTCCAAAAGTTTGCGGCGTTCGCTAACCTTGCGCAGCAGGCCACGACGTGAATGCACGTCTTTCTTGTGGATCTGCATGTGCTCAGTGAGCAATGTGATATCTTCGGTGAGCAAGGCAATCTGTACTTCGGTTGAACCGGTGTCAGTCGCAGATTTACCAAATTCTTTTACAAGCTCTTGCTTGCGTGCAGTTGTCATCGACATCGTGTTTCTCCTCATTCAGAGATTAAACAAACGACGCGGCCAGAGCATTTTATCTTCTTTTATCATCGCCATCCCGAAGGCCGCTTCGCCGTCCAGTACAAGTATATGCGTACCGGGCGGATAAGAGGCTGCCGTGACGGCCAGATTCAAAAATTGTCCCTGGCGTAGCCGCCGCAATGCACCCGGATCCAATGCCAATGCCGGGATGTCGTCCAGCATGGTACGGATGGGCATAACCCATTGCGTGGCCTGTTCGTAAGGCAATTCCAGCAGTTTTTCAAGGGAAATCGTGCTGGAAAGGGTGAATTTGCCCACCCGCGACCGGCATAATTGGGTCAAATGGCCTAAAGTGCCGAGGGAAACCGCCATATCGGCGGCCAGCGTCCGGATATAGGTGCCCTTGGAGCAGGTGACGCGAAAAGCCGCATGGTTGGGGTCGATGACTGCGGTGAGGGCCAGATCATGGATGGTGATGGTGCGGGGTTTGATTTCCACTTTTTCACCCGCGCGGGCCAGATCATACGCACGCTGGCCGTTGATTTTAATCGCAGAGAAATTTGGTGGGATTTGCGTGATTTCTCCAGTGAAATTTTTCAGGATATTCTGAATTTCATTTTCCGTAGGGCGGTGCGGATTTTCCGCCATAATTTTTCCTTCTGCATCCAGCGTATCAGTTTCAACGCCCCACTTAATTGTAAACGTATATTCCTTATCCACATCCTCAATATACGGCAGGCATTTGGTGGCTTCACCAAGTGCAATCGGCAACACACCAGTCGCCATCGGATCGAGCGTGCCGGCGAAACCGGCGGATTTGGTTTTTAATAATCGTTTCACACGTGAAAGCGCGGCGTTGGAGGTAATCCCGGTGGGTTTATTGAGAAGCAGGAGGCCGTGCATAAGCTGTTGTAGCTCCCTTTTAAGAGTGATAAAACCGGGAAATATGAGAACTAAATTATATTATCACCCCGTAATGAAAGAGCATCTGACCGGGGAAAATCACCCCGAGCGTCCAGAGCGAATTGATGCTGCATTGTCCGCTGTTCACGAATTCTCACAAATTCAAATTGTTGAATCCGGCCCTTGTACGGAAGAAGATGTCCTGGCCGTGCATCCGCCCGAATATCTTGAAAAGCTGAGAAGTGAAATTCCTGCTGAAGGCGTTGTGATGGCATCCAGCGGGGATGTGATGCTGTCACCCAAAACACTGGAAGCCGCTTTTCATGCCAGCGGCGCCATCTGCCGGGCAATTGATGACGTGATGCTAGGCATAACGGATAATGCCTATGTTCTACAGCGGCCTGGCGGACATCATGCGGAAAGAGAAACCGCGAAGGGGTTCTGCATTTTTGCGCATGCGGTGGTTGGCGCGCGTTACGCGAAAAACCATTATCCAGATGAAATTAAAAAAATTGCAATTGTGGATTTTGATATTCACGGCGGAAACGGTACAGATGATTGTGTTCGCGGTTCGCCTGATGAAGAGGACTTTATGCTGGTGTCCAGCCACCAGGCTTATACAGAGCACGGCGCTTATCAAGGTTTGTACCCAATGGGTTTTGGCAATCCGCGCTATGACCGTGAGCATCCGACGATTATTAATATTCCGCTGCCTGCTGGCACGAAAAGTCATGCTTTTCGCGCGGCTTATGAAGACAAGGTATTTCCGCGTCTGCGTGAATTCGCACCTGATCTAATTTTGGTAGAGGCGGGATATGATGGTGATGCGCGGGAATTATTTGATGTGACCAAGGGAAAGAAATTCCTGTTGGCGCCCGATGATTTTTACTGGTTGGGGAGCGAATTGCGGGATATTGCCAGGGAGCATAGCAAAGGCAGAATAGTGATGGTAATGGCGGGCGGGTATAATCTTCAGGTATTGGCAGATGGCACACGTGCATCGCTGGCGGTATTGCAGGATATGCCGATGCCAAAACAAAAATTATTGCCGGAATCGCTTAGAAGTCCTCCAGTCAGGGACTTAGGCTATTGATCGCGCAGCAGGTCTTCCATTTTCGCTGCGGTATCAAAACTGGTGTCATAAATAAATTTCAGTTTGGCAGAAAATTTTAAGGCGACACGGCGGTCGACTTCATGCCGAAAATAACCGGAATGTTTATTCAGGGATTTAATAATTCTCTCGGCATCTTCGCCGGAATAACCAAATGGCGTGACGAAGACATTTGCGTGCCGCAGATCAGGTGAAACTTCCACCTGTGAAATGGTAATCGAAATGCCTTCCAGTTCCGGTGCGACGAAGCTGATATTGCTCAGCCCCTCTGCCAGCGCATGGCGGATTTCCTCACCCACGCGAAGGGGGCGTTGGGAGCTGGCATTCTGGGATTTGGCACCGCGTTTCATGAGGCTGTCATAGCGCAGTTGCAACCGGAATTGCACCTAAAAACTGCATTCATCAATCACGCGGTCGATATTCTGGCTCCAGCGGTGGTGGTAGCTGTCGAGCAGATATTCCGCCGGCGTGCGGCCGGTTGCAACGTAATACATCAAGCGGTCCAGATACATGGTTTCATCCTCGGAATAATCATTCTTCACCGCGCGGTTGCGCAAACCGCGATAGGCAATTTTAATCATTTCCAGTGCAATGCCGCGTACGGAATTGAAAACCCGGAAACGCGTCCTGAGGCCGGAGCGCGAGACATGGCTGCGAAGATACATCATGTCAGCGACAGACCAGCTTTTAATCAGCTGATATGCCTCATCGAGGGCTATGCTGTCATATAATAGTCCTGTCCATAATGTAGGCAAAGCGATTAACAGGCGTGACTGGCCGCCATCCGCACCACGTTGTTCGATGTAATTGCGCAAACGCACATCGGTATGGATCGTGGAGATATGCGCCAGCCAGTCTGTCTTTGTGGCGCGGCGACCCTCATAACCCGGCAGTTTTCCGGCCATAAGATCGGTAAAATTGCCACTTTTTACCGGCTGATAAAGTCCGTCTTCCAGGATGAAACGCACTGGGCGTGAAGTGGCAAAGTCAATATAGGACTGAAAATCAAACCCTGTATCAAAAGCGGTTTCAATCACGCTGCGCTGTGCCTGTTGTGTATCGGTTTGAACGAAATGATAACGCTGGGAAAGGTTCCCCGAAGGTCGACCGCGATAAAACGGTGAATTGGCAAAAAGGGCGGTCACAACTGGCTGCAGTGCCAGCGACACGCGAAACTTTTTGATCATATCCGTTTCCGAACTATAATCCATATTGCACTGCACGGCAGCAGTCAGCATGCCCCAGCGTTGATGATTGGCGTAATTTTCATCACTGAATAAAGCTTTGTAACGTGGCCGGTTTAAAGGGGGTATTTCCTGTTCGGAAACCTTGGGCCGTAGGCCGATCCCCATGATGCCGATATCCAGATCAGCACAGATTTTTCGCACCTCATCCAGATATGTATGCAGTTCGCGCGCAACCAGATGAATGTCCGGCAAGGGCGCGCCAGAGAGTTCAATCTGTCCGCCCGGCTCCAGATTAATTGAATATTTGCCCTTGGTGACGCCAACAATCATCTCGCCCTCGCGCACCAGCGTCCAGGCATGACGATCCGCCAATACCTGCAGCAGGGTTTTGATGTCTTTGCCGTCAGGTGACTCATAGGTGACGGGCGCACGCGTATCCTTGCGGTACAGGAATTTTTCATGCTCAGTGCCGATGCGCCAGGCATCAGGTGCCTTGCAGCCAGCAACCATATATTCCATCAGGTCATTGATGGTTAATGGTGCTTCCGTTTCATTAATTTTCGCAGCAATGGCACCTGTCATGGGAAGGATCCTTATTCAGATTGCGGGGAAGTGGGGGTATGTCCTGCAACGGCACACTGCGCCAAATGCAGACATTGATAAACATTAATCTGCGGAAAAAGTTCCGCAGAGTCAAGGAGAGAAGGATGGTGTAATCATCATGGGACGTAGGGGAAGGCGCGGCATCACAGGATCAATACGCGCCATAAAATCTTGAAAATCTGCAGCGATAGACTGTGTTGCACTTTTGATTTCCTGTCTCATTTCCTTAGCAGACATTTTTCGGAATTGGCTAAACAGACGGGGCTCTTCGCGCCCATAAAGGGTTGCAATCTTTTTTTCAAATTTCTTGATATCCGCAGGGTCAAGAGATTCTACGCATTCGGATAGCCGCCAGTGATATTCCGGCCATTCCGGAATGATATAGCGTGACATCCAGTAAAGCATAAAATGACAAGTTTTTGTCTGTTCAGGAGTTTCGCACAAACTTGCTATATCTGCGGCAATTCTTTCAATTTTTCCCATGACATCGTCAAGGAAATTTATATCCTGACAGCCTGCTGCCAGGATAGTCTGGCGCAGGAAGGGCTCAAGTCCCAGACCATCACAGATGCGTCTGTTAAGCGGAATGTGATGCCAATCTTTGAATCCTGATAAATGGCAGGGATTGGGAGTAATCAGGGCAAGTACAGATTCCGAAAATACACCGTGCAAATGATCATGAGCCGTAAGTAAAAAAACTTCTGCAAATGAACGGCGCAGAGGCTGCCAATCCGGTCCTTGCATAAATGCGGGCAGGACAAGCATATTAAAGCGCATAGAAAATCTTACCGATTCCGCAATTTTATCAAAATAATCATAGGTTACATGTTCGTTGTCTGGAAAAGATAGTTTCCCCCATTTTTGTCTGTAGGGATGGTGACATGTCATCAAGATCCCGGTATGGCAAAAATCATTATAAATATTTGCATAATAGCGCGCAGAATCTTGCAACATCTCCGCATCACAATCCATTATCTGTGCAATCTGCGCCAGAGATCTCGTTTGGCGTGCGATTTCACGTTCCAGCTGGACCGCTAGGGGTTGGCTTAAAATGCGTTGGGTATAGCGATCCACATATTCCAATGTGCGCGCTGAATTAAGCTCACAAAAATCCACAATATCTGCCAAAGGAACTTGGGCAGTGGCATTATGGTTTGCATAGCTATAATCCTTAAACATGGGGTAAGCTTAATCGCGCCAGGCCGGAAGTTTCAAGGATAAATTACAGCTCCCGCGAAATGCTTTCCATTTCATAGGCCTCAATCTTATCGCCCACGCGGATATCTTCGTAATTTTCAAAGGCCATCCCGCATTCAAAGCCTTCTTTGACTTCACGGACCTCGTCCTTGAAGCGTTTGAGGGTTTTGAGGGTGCCGTCGTGAATAACGACATCGTCGCGCAGCAGGCGGACTTTTGCACCGCGTTTAACAAGGCCGTCCGTCACCATACAGCCGGCAACTTTGCCGACTTTGGTAATATTAATGACCTGGCGGATTTCCGCATTGCCGAGGAAGTTTTCACGCAGGGTGGGTGCCAGCATGCCGGAGAGCATCTGCTTCACATCATCCATGATGTCGTAAATGACAGAGTAGTAGCGGATTTCAATGCCATCCCGGCGCGCCAGATCACGGGCCTGCGGGTTCGCGCGCACGTTAAATCCAACCACCAGTGCTTTGGATGCATTCGCAAGTGTGATATCGCTTTCGTTGATCGCGCCCACGCCGGTATGGATAATGCGCGCGGAAACTTCGGTGCTCTCGCCCGATACCTTCAGCAATGTGCTCGCAATTGCTTCAACAGAACCATGCACGTCGCCTTTAACGATAATCGCCAGCTCTTTACGCGCCCCGGTTTTGATGTCAGAGAACATATTTTCCAAGGTATTTTTCTTGGTCGCCAGGTTCAGCAATTCGCGGCGTTTGCGCAAACGGAATTCCGCAATCTCACGCGCCTTGGTTTCATTTTCAACCACGATAAAATCATCACCGGCATTTGGCACGGCTGTCAGGCCAATGATTTCCACAGGTTTGCCAGGGCCGGCTTCCTTGATATTTTTGCCGTGATCATCATGCATCGCACGGATACGGCCCGACTCTGCGCCCGTGACGATAATGTCACCGACGCGGAATGTGCCTTTTTGTACGAGGATGGTAGCTACCGCACCGCGACCGGTTTGCAATTTCGCTTCAACCACTGTGCCCACACCGGGACGATTTGGATTAGCTTTGAGATCCAAAACTTCGGCCTGCAGCAAAATGGCTTCCTCAAGCTTATCAAGGTTCAGGCGTTGTTTGGCAGATACTTCAATCGCCAGGGTTTCACCGCCCATTTCTTCAACCTGAATATCATGCGCAAGCAATGCATTTTTCACTTTTTGTGGATCAGCCGTGGGCTTGTCAATTTTATTGATGGCAACGACAATCGGCACGCCTGCAGCGCGCGCATGTGACAAGGCTTCCACGGTTTGCGGCATGATGCTGTCATCTGCAGCAACGACCAGCACCACAACGTCCGTGACGTTCGCGCCACGTGCGCGCATTTCCGTAAAGGCCGCGTGGCCGGGCGTATCGAGGAAGGTCACGCGCTCGCCGTTCTTCAGGCGAACCTGATAAGCGCCGATGTGCTGCGTGATGCCTCCTGCCTCGCCGCTGGCGACGCGGGGGCGACGGATGTGAGATCGGAAGAGC
>DPZW01000146.1:8600-11935 GCA_003536545.1 Rhodospirillaceae bacterium | reverse complement strand
GCCGCCTGCTGCATAAACAATCGCATGCCCCGCAGCCGTATCCCATTCGCGTGATGGGCCAAAACGGGGATAAAGATCCGCGCGGCCTTCGGCCACCTCGCAAAATTTAATCGATGATGGACGATGACGATGTTCAATAATCTGGCGGCCTGCCAGATATTTCGCCAGTTGAATTTCATTGCCGTAAGATTGTGAAGACACAATCCGCAAACTGGAATCGGAAAGCGACGCTGTGATTTTCTGCCGCTGGCCATCATTTCCAATTCGCATAGCCGTGCCAACCGATGTGCCCGAATAAATTGTGTTGCTAACCGGATGATAAATCACGCCCAACGCAGGTTCATTGTTATCAATCAGCGCAATATTGACCGTAAAATCTTCGTTATGTTTGATAAACTCGCGCGTGCCATCCAATGCATCAATCAGCCAGAAACGCCCGCCGGAAACGTCCGGTGTGGGTTTGCCCTTATCTGCGGCAATCGTATAGGCTTCTTCTGCAATAATCGGGATACCTGGTGTGATTTGCCGCAATGCGTCCACAATAATTTGCTCTGCCGCATGATCGGCTTCGGTCACGGGGGAGCCATCATTCTTGTGCGAGATGCTGATATCTGCACGGAAGTAACGCATGATTTCTGCGCCAACTTCAACGGACAGCGATTCCATCTCCAATAATAATTCATCGCTGATAATGCTGCCTTCACCTGGCATATTTTGATTTCCAATTTTCATGCGATTGACTAATGCACCAATCGTCATGGGATATCAACTTTTACTTGCAGCTTTTGGTTTGGAGGCCTCGGCTGTCGCAGGGTCGCGCAGCATATAACCCCGGCCCCAAATGGTTTCAATGTAATTATCGCCATCGGAAAGATCCGATAGTTTTTTGCGCAGACGGCAGATGAATACATCGACAATTTTGGGGTCTGGTTCATCCATGCCGTTGTAGAGATGATTGACGAAAGCTTCCTTGCTCAGCGTATTGCCTTTGCGCAGGGCCATCAATTCCAGCATCGCAAATTCTTTGGTGGTCAGGTGCACCTGGCGTTCATCGATATAGGCAAGGCGAGCATCCAGATCGACGGAAAGTCTACCCAGTTTTACCATCTTTTCTGAATGGCCATGGCTGCGGCGAATAAGTGCCTTGATCTGCGCGGCTAAAACTTTTGGTGAAATGGCTTTGGTTAAATATAAATCCGCGCCCAGGCCCAGGGCTTTGAGCTGTTCATCAATATGATCATTCCCGGACAAAATAATCACGGGTGACTGCACTTTCTGATCGCGCAGGTCGCGCAAAACCTGGTGCCCGTTAATATCCGGCAAATTCAGGTCCAATAAAATTGCGCTGTATTCGTAAACACTTCCCAGATCAATGCCGCCTTCGCCGTCGCCCACTGTCTCAACTTCCAGACCTTCGCCTTTCAGGGATAGCTGGATGGATTTGGCATAGGCTTTGTCGTCTTCGATCATCAATACGCGCATTTGTTCCTCGATTCTCAAGGGGTCATTCTAGGAAGGAATTAACTCTTTGTTAACTATTTTACCCAAAACTAGGTAAAATAGCCATGATTTAATCACCCTCGAATCTGGCACACTCCGCCCATGAATAGTTTTTCAAAACTCTCGAATCAAATCGCGCAAACGCTCGATAACGTGGCGGATCATCACGTCTATGGCCGCGTGACGGAAATTTTGGGTCTATTGGTGCAGGTTGGCGGGATTGAGCGTGATGTATCGCTGGGTGGCCGCTGTCATTTGATCGGTAAAAACAAAATAGAAATTCCATGCGAAGTGGTGGGGTTCCGCAATAACCAGGCTTTGCTGATGCCCTTTGGCAATCTGGAAGGCATTGGCCTGGGCAGCCGCGCCGAGGTGATAGAAGTCCCGCCCATGATATTTCCTACCCGGGCATGGCTGGGCCGCGTCATCAATGCGCTGGGTGAACCTGTGGACGGCAAGGGGCCCTTGCCACAGGGCAGTCTGGGCATCCCTATTCGGAATACGCCCCCCAATGCACATATCCGCCAGCGGCTGGGGGATAAGCTGGATCTGGGCGTGCGCGCCCTGAACGCCTTTCTGGCGGTCTGCCGGGGGCAGCGCATGGGGATTTTTGCCGGTTCGGGCGTGGGGAAATCCGTGCTGCTATCCATGCTGGCGCGTTATACCGCCACGCCGGTTTCCGTGATCGGGCTGGTGGGCGAGCGTGGCCGTGAGGTGCAGGAATTTTTGGAAGATGATTTGGGGCCGGAAGGTCTGGCGCGCAGTGTGGTGGTTGTGGCGACGAGTGATGAAAGTGCCCTGATGCGCAGGCAGGCGGCATATGTAACGTTATCACTCGCAGAATTTTTCCGTGACAGCGGCGATGATGTTTTATGTATGATTGATAGTATTACGCGTTTTGCGATGGCGCAGCGCGAGATTGGATTATCAGCAGGCGAACCACCGACAAGTAAAGGTTATCCACCCACCACATTTGGTGAACTCGCAAAACTATTGGAACGCGCAGGCCCGGGCGGGCCGGGGCAGGGACAGGTGACGGGATTATTTACCGTGCTGGTGGATGGCGACGATCACAACGAACCGATTGCCGATGCTGTGCGCGGAATTCTGGACGGTCATATTGTTTTGGAGCGGCAAATTGCAGAGCGCGGCAGATATCCCGCCATCAATATTTTAAAATCCGTGTCGCGTTCCATGCCGGGCTGTAACACGCGCGGTGAATATGAATTGATTACACATGCGAAGAAAATTATTTCGCTCTATGAAGACATGGCAGAACTTATTCGCCTGGGCGCGTACCGGCGCGGCACGGATCCCGAAGTGGATAATGCGATCACGCTTTATCCCGCAATTGAGAATTTCCTTCGCCAGCAAAAAGGCGAATGCACAAGACTGCAAGAAGGCTTTGCGATGCTGGCGGAATCGATTGGCGTGGACCCGCCGCCTGAGGGGCAGCCGTTGATGGGGCGGCAATAGGTGGCTGGATTAAAATCCATCATCCGTTTGCGTAAGCATGAGCTGGATGAAAAACGCCGGGTCGTCACGCAGCTGCAGACTTTGCTGGATAACCTGGAGCGTGAGGAACGAAGAACGCTGGATGCGCTAGATGCCGAAAAACAGCATGCGACGGTTGATGAAGAAACCCGCGCAGCATTCCCTAATTATAACAAGCGGGTACAGGAAAAATTAAAAGATTTACGTGCGGAGCAGGAGCGGGTGCGGAACGCCATCGATCATGCCCGATCGGAACTGCAGGATGCCTTTAAGGAATTAAAAACCTATGAAATTACTGAAGAAAACCGCGAAAAACGCGCCGCCGCCGAAGAAAAACGCAA
>DPZW01000146.1:0-8457 GCA_003536545.1 Rhodospirillaceae bacterium | reverse complement strand
AAAAAAAAAAAACCAAAAAAATAACAAAAAAAACCCCGAAAAAACGCGCCGCCGCCGAAGAAAAACGCAAAGAAGACCAGACCATGGACGATATCGGCACCGAAGGGCACCGGCGGAAAGAGAAGTAAATTCTTTGCTTTTTCTGGACCAGATGGCTATAGAAAGCCATATTTTGAATGGGGGCCCGGATGTCAAAAAATGGCAAATACAGCGGTGCTACGACAATTGAACGTTTGGAGAGCATGAACCCCAAGCTTCATGGGGAAGTAGAAGGCTTCTTTAAACAATCTCCCGCCGTAAAATGGTTCAGTTTTTCCGGTGATGTTACGATGGATCAGGTGTGCCGTTGGTGCAAAGATATTCCCGGCGCAGCGAAATTTTTTGACCACCATTTTGGTATTAAAGAGGGGCTGGCAGCTCCAAAGCCTGAGCAGAATGTTCAGCCAGCACCACAGAGTGTATGCCGTCGCAAAGCCGAACATTCCCAATCTCCCCAAAAACCTAAACCTCAAAAACCCGTTCAGAGAGTTAAAGAGAATGAAGCTATGCCAAAGCCGACAGAGAATCGAACAGTTGCGCGCACATTATTAAGCCCGGTTGAAATTGCACAAATGATCTTGTCGAATGTGGGGCCGCTTATCACAACAGCATATGCTTCAGAGGCCCAAATTCTACCGCTCAGAAATCTTGTTAGCTATATGCTGGACTGTAAAATGGAAGTGGATTTAGCCAGCGTAGTAGGTAAATGCGGTGTCACAATTTCAAAAACAGGTGAGTTGATGCAGGGGGATTCTGGTGCCCGCCAAATTCGGCAGAATGATCTATACAAAATGATGGAAGAATTGGTAACGCTTGCGGAAGAGCAGAATCTTAGTCGTCCCGTTTCACTTTCTCTCCCTTCTTCTAGGGTCCCTATGCCCAAATAGGAAATTGCCTGCTACAATTTTTCCAACTTAATGAGGTCATGATGAGCGTTCAGTCCGATAAAATTCCGCAAAGTGAAATGCGTTACTCTGCTTTCAATCAGGCCTATATATCGTGGTCAGATAGAATTGACGACATTACAAAAGCGACTGTCAGGGATGACCTCTGCAGGGCGATCGACAATCTCTGGCCAGACGGCTATGGCGATGGCGTGAGAGCGTCAGAATTCATGAGAAACGAAAACTGGCCAATTTCAAAAATTTGGAAAGAATGTGCTGCCAGAAAGTTTTCTGATGTTGACGGGCTTAAAGCAATGTTAATGAAATGGGTTCGTGATCCATTTGCGTACAAAGCCTCTTTAGGTCCTAATCAGGCGTATATTCTTCAGGAGCGCTATCAGGTGCTACTGGACGCCTATAGCGGAAAAAGAGATACGCTTGCACAAGGCGTGTGGTCGCATCTTATTTATACAGGTCTTAGAATTATTGGCGAGCCGATTGACTGTGAACCAGTCAAGAGAAAAACTGCTAAACTCTCTGACGCGCTTGATAGGCTGCGGAGTTTGCCTAAACAAAATGTTCCGAAAAAAAATGTTCCGGATGCTGAAGAGAATGGAAGTGGCATAAAGCCCGAGGATCCGCTACATCATTTTATCACAGAGGCCGATTTGTACCTAAAACCACAGCCACGGCTGGCAGAAAAATATTCACGGCTGACTCATGTTATCGATGATTCTCTGCCACGCAGAATGATGTCGCCATTAGAGTCTGCAAGGTTGTTTATGTCTCACATTGAGCAGCACCAGATGAACCGTCAGGACTTTGCCACTAAGGATAATATCCAAATGCTGGGCGATTTAATTGAAAGATATGGTGATCAAATTGGCAAAGAGGCTCTATCCAGACTGCCGTTGGGAAAGAAAACAAAAATAGTAGCTCAGGCGGGCAAGTCCAATAAATTCCGTTTGTCGAACCCTAAGGGTATGACCAATTCAGAGGTATGGCAGTCTATCCGCGCCATTATTGGGTTAATTGATCAGGCAAAGGCGGCACAGGCAAAGCCCCAACCTAATCCTAACTTATAAATCAATCGTCCCGCTTTACTTTCTCTTCCTTCTCGTGGCGTTCCTGGGCCTCGATAGATAGGGTTGCATTCGGGCGCGCGAGCAAACGTTTCACGCCAATCGGGTCGCCCGTTTCTTCACAGTAACCATATTCACCTTTTTCGATGCGTTCCAATGCCTGCTCAATTTTATTGATGAGCTTGCGGTAACGATCGCGTGTGCGGAGTTCCAAACCATGATCAATTTCCGCAGTCGCGCGGTCGTTGATGTCAGGCTCCTGAATGCCGCCTTCGGCGCGCAGGGCATCAATCGTATTTTCAGATTCCGTTAAAAGTTCATCCCGCCAATCCAGCAAACGCTGACGAAAGTAAGTCAGCATTTTGGGATTCATATAGGGTTCTTTTTCAGTCGGTGTGTAATCGGGTGACAGGTGCGGATCAACGATATTGGCCATGCTTTTAAACCTCTGGGGCAAAAATTTATGTGGCCTAGATAGCCGCCTTGGGGATTCGGGGCAAGGGATAAACCAACGCAAGCTTAGCCGCAGCGGGATTAAGCAAATCCCAGTTTGGCCATTTCTATGGCGGCGCGCAGCTCAATATCGTCGAGCAGGGCGTTGAGTGCCGGGTCATCCACATGTGCGCGTTCCTGTGCGACCACATGAGCAATGGATCGCAGTTTGGTTTCGGAAATTGTGCCAGTCAAAAGTGCCATTTGCAATTCTTCGAGATCATCCAGAATGCGTTTTGCGCGCTGCTGGTTTTTACGGCGGCCTTCGAGTGCATCACCGGATTCTTGCGCGAGCAATAAGGAGCCCATGCCGCGAACGCCCCCAATGGCATGTGCGGCTTCGGCCTCCTCGGCCTCCTCTACATTGACCAGGCTTTTAAAATCGGGACCGCCAGCACGTTTCGCACCGCCGGATTTGCCCGCGGCCTTGGTACTGTCAGTGCGTGAAATTCGTGAAACATCCATGTCGATTCTGCCATTTTAGCATAGTGATGGTGTTTTTGCTGTTGGATTATATCATGTTTTCCGTGGGTTGAGGTGATTTGAATATGCTTGGTTCCCGGGATTAACCCTTGATGGACAAACCGGCTGCGCCGCAGATTAAGCCCATGCCATCAAGACACAGGCCGCGGCGGTCAGAGCCGATGCGCGTTGGTCTAGAACGGCGCGCATGATATGAATATAATCCTATTATATGGGCGGAGTCAAGGGAAATAAAACGGGGGAATTGGCATGATTCCTGCATCCATATGTGGAATAATCCTATTGGGGGAATCATGAAAAGCTTGATCGGTTTAATTTTAGGGATGATTTTTTTGGCTTCGCCCGTGGGCGCGGCTGAGACGCGTATCAAGGATATCGTGGATTTTGAAGGCGTGCGGGATAACATGCTGGTGGGTTATGGCCTGGTGGTCGGCCTGAACGGCACCGGCGACAGTTTGACAAACGCGCCGTTTACGCAGCAAAGCCTTTACGGGATGCTGGAACGCCTGGGTGTGAATGTCCGGGGCATTGATTTGAAAACCAAAAACGTGGCGGCCGTGATGGTGACAGCCACGCTGCCACCATTCGCGACGCAGGGCTCACGCATTGACGTAAATGTTTCCGCATTGGGCGATGCTAAAAATCTGATGGGCGGTACATTGCTGGTGACGCCGTTGATGGGCGCAGATAGCGAAGTTTATGCGGTCGGCCAGGGGCCGGTTGCAACTGCCGCTATTTCTGCCACGGGTGCAGCAAGTTCCGTCACGCGCGGCGTGCCAACCGCTGGCCGGGTTTCCAATGGCGCGATTGTGGAGCGCGAGATTCCGTTTTCTCTGGCCCAGATGGGCGCGATGCGCCTCTCGCTGCGCAATCCAGATTTTACAACGGCCAGCCGCATTGCAGATGCCGTGAATGCCTTTACGCGTGCAGGTTCAGCGCAGGCGATTAGTCCATCCAGCGTGGTTTTAACCATTCCCACTGCATCACAGGCAGAATGGGTGAAAATGATCACAAATATTGAACAGCTTTCCATCACACCGGATCAGATTGCCAAGGTGATTATTGATGAAAGCTCCGGCGTGATCGTGATGGGCGAGAAGGTTCGGATTTCAACTGTGGCAATTTCACAGGGTAACCTGACCATACGGATTACCGAAGCCCCACAGGTTTCACAGCCACAGCCGTTTTCAACCACGGGCGATACTGAAATTGTGGATCGCACGACCATTCAGATTGATGATCAGGCGGATCGTAAAGTGACGGTGCTGCCGGATAGTGTCAGCCTGCAAGACCTGGTGCGCGGATTGAATGCGCTGGGCGTAGGGCCGCGTGACATTATTTCTATCCTTCAGGCAATCAAGGCAGCAGGCGCAATGCAGGCTGATATAGAGGTTATCTGATGACGGATATCAATTCATCTGCTGCTTTGCCGCCGGCGGCAGGGGCCGATGCATTTCTGGCCAAACCGCCGCTGCGTCCACTGGATGCACGCGATTGGCAAGGTGCGAAGGACAGCAAGGAATTTGACAAGGTATTTGAGGATTACGAAGCAGTTTATATGTCGCAGATGTTATCGCACATGTATGCAGGCGTTGAAGTCGACCCGATGTTTGGTGGTGGTCCGGCAGAGGAAACCATGCGCAGCCTGTTGATTAATGAATATGGCAAAATGATGGCGCAGCGCGGCGGCATCGGCCTGGCGGACGCCATGAAAAAGCAGATGCTGGAAATGCAGGAACAGGAAGCCCTACAACAAATTTCAGAGCAAAACCCCGCGGCTGATGTGGCCGCCATTCCAGATGAAAGTGAAACACCGTGATCCAGGATAATCAATTATTGAATGCAGCGGATGCATTTTTGAAAACCCATGCGGAGTGGGAAAAGCAGACCAGCGATGAAATTCGCCACCTGCGCGCGCGCGACGTGAAAGCCGCCGAAGAGATTATGAAGCGCAAACCGATTTTGACGGATCTTTATCAAAATCAGTTGAAGCATTTATTTGAGAACCGTGAAGAGTTGGCGGCATTGCCTGAAGAAACCAAAGAAGCCTTGCGCAGTTCACAGGCTGTGTTTGCAAGCCTCAGTGCGGAATATCAAAAGGAATTGGATATGGCCCTGACCAATAGTGAGCGTTTGATGAATCTGATTAAAACCACCATCACACAGCAGCATGTGACCAGCCAGTTTTACGGCAATTCAGGCGCATTGATGCCAAACGAAGCTCCACGCTCCATCAGCATCAATAAAAACGTTTAACGTTACGCTGCCGCCGCGTCGCGGTGCGCCGCGCTTTCATATAGCTCCAGCACGTAATCCCAATTCACCAGGCTTTCTGTGAAAGCCTTGAGGTAATCCGCGCGGCGATTGCGGTAATCGATGTAATAGGAATGTTCCCACACATCACAGCCCAGCAGTGCAACTTTCCCATGCGCCAATGGATTTTCACCGTTCGGCGTTTTCATGATTTCCAGTTTCCCGGATTTTGGGCATTGTGCAAGCCAGCACCAGCCGGAACCAAATTGTCCCATGCCTGCAGCAGCGAAATCAGCTGTGAATTTTTCCATGCCGCCCAGGTCTTCGGTAATTTTCTTTTCAATCGATGATGGGACTTTGCCACTGCCGCCAGGTTTCATCCAGTTCCAGAAATGCATGTGGTTCCAATGCTGCGCCACATTATTGAACAGCGGTTGTAATTCTGGCTTGCCGAAAGATCCCTTCACCATTTCATCGAGCGATTTATTTTCAAGATGTGTGCCTTTCAACAACTCATTTCCCTTATCTACATAAGCCTTGTGATGCTTGCCGTGATGATATTCCAAAGTTTCCGCAGACATATAAGGCTGCAGGGCTTCCAGCGCGTAGGGCAGGGTAGGCAGGGTTAAGGCGGTCATGTCATCTCTCCAATGTTAAAAACTTTTCTATTACATAGAACGGCGATTGCATTCGTACAAGGCAACCGCAGCCGCGTTAGATACATTTAACGTCCCGAAATCCGCGCGGGTTGGCAGGGATGCCGCCAGGCCACAGGCTTCACGCACAGATGGCCGCAAACCGTCACCTTCCGCGCCCATCACCAGACATACCGATGCAGGAATATCGATTGTATGAATGGCGGGTGCACGTTCATCCAGCGCGAGACCAACGCAACCGACTTCCGCCAGTTCCCCCAGCGCGCGTGATAAATTCACGACTTCGCAGATCGGCAAAATTTCAACTGCGCCGGATGCCACTTTGGCCAATGCACCATGCGCGTCAGGCGTATGGCGGTTTTGCAGAATCATCGCATCTGCCCCCAGCGCGGCAGCGGATCGCATAATGGCACCGACATTATGCGGATCAGTCACCTGATCCAACATAATAAAATTCGCACGGCCGCGGACGGTAATCATACGTTTCAGGTCTGCGAGCGTCAGCGGTTCGAGTTCTGTGACTTCGAGTGCGATATTTTGGTAAACTGCGCCCTTGCCTAAAATCTGTTCAAATTTCTTTTTCTCGGCAAATTCCGGTTTGGGGCGTTTGAGGGATGCATCGGCAACTGCACGTTCCTGAAATTCCCTGGCACTGTCCAGCCCCAGCAACAGGCGGTGACAGAGGCGTGCAGGATTGGCCCAGGCCGCCAAAACCGCATGCCAGCCATAAAGCCATATTTTCTGAGGTCCGGTGCTCTTCTTCATGCCTTGGCTTTACCGGGGCCCGCGAAAAAAGTATAGCAATATGTGATGCATTATTTCCAAAACGCGCAGGGGGAATTCAGGCCGTGGCATACCATGCTGATGGTCGCCGGTTTTATTCTGGTTTTTGCCCTATGGTTTGGCACGCGGGTTTACACCTATCATACCTATCAGCGCGCAGATAATCCCAGCAAGCATCCGATGACGGAAATTTACCATGATATGGCCATCAGCATGGATGAAGGCCGGCCCTTGGGCGAAGTCAATATCTCACGCATCATGCGGAACAAGGATGCAAAATCCAGCGAGCCTTATCCGGCTGATCCGCAACCCACAGATGAATATCGCCAGTTTCAAACCCTGGATCCTGGTTATGGCGTGGTGTTCTGGGCGGCGCGGCATATTTTCTATTTTATTCCTGATACGGTGCAACGCCCACTGATGCTGCAGTTATTTTTGGACGCAGTTGTTTTATTTGCGCTCTATTTTACTTTTTACCGGTGGGGATGGTTTCCCGCAGTCACTGCTGGCGTTCTATATTCATCTAATATTATTTTTGCCTATGGCGCGGCGACACCCTGGTATCATTTTTGGGATGGATTGATATGTACGGTTGCATTACTGCGGTTGCTGTGGCTTTACCGCGCGGCGCGCAGCGAAGATCCGTCTCGGTTATTTCTGATTTTATCTGCGATTGGCATCGGTGTTGTTTTAGGTGCGGGCGTATGGATTCGCAGTAGCTGGTTTGTCTTTTCGCCCATTCTTTTATTCGCCTGCCTGTTTTCAAAAACCCTGCGGCCGTGGCTGATTTATGCCGTGCTGGCCTATGCGTTATTCGCAGGCGGCATGGTGTTGCGAGCGACAACACTAAGTGGTGAGCTATCCTATTCCACGCGCATGTCATGGCATACGGCGTTTCAGGGCCTTGGCCGCCATCCCAATCCATATGGATTTGAAGACAATGATTTGTATCTATTTGCCCGCGCACATGACACGCAGGGTGTGGATTACAACCTCGGCAATTACGCGGCGCAGGATGATGCGATGAAAAAGGATTTTCTGCAGCTGTGGGAAAAAGATTCCGGCTTTGTGGTGCAGTCCATTTCACAACGAATTTTCAGCAATATCTTTTTTAATTTTAATGACAAGCAACAGTCATTCTGGAATCAGGGGATGTTGTTTGTTGCCTTTGCGGGATTATTATTTGGTGTCTGGCTGGCAGGGGAATTTGCTTTGATGGCCATTTTATCGGCCATTATGTTTGGGGCAATCAACAGCAGTTATGCATTTGTCTATTATATTACACGTGAATATGCCTTTGCCACGCAGATGTTATTGCTGTTTGGCGCAGTGACTGCCGTCGCGGGAATGGTTGAGGTTGTCCGCCGCCTGTGGGCCAAAGAATGGTTGAATTTCCGGGATACACAATTGAACCCGGCCTTGGTCATAATGGTTGCAGCGGCATTTGGATTATTAGTGATTATGATGCCGCCGGTGCAAAATTATCTGGCCCCGAATGAGACCATGAGTGTGAAATGGGATTCCCCTCAGGGGATTGAAGTCATGGGGCTTATCGGCCTGCAAAATCAAGTGGATGAATTGCCGGAGAAGGTGCGCAAGGAATTGCTGTCCTTCATGAAATCTGTAACCACTAAAAAAACACCAGGCCCGGATGATACGGTTTTTCAATTTGCGATGCAGCATTTGCGGCAGGTGACCTTTACCAATTCTGACGGAAAGCCTGGTATCTTTTGGATTCATCAGTCGACGGATAAGATCGGAAGAGCGTCTTGTAGGGGAAGAGGG
>DPZW01000017.1 GCA_003536545.1 Rhodospirillaceae bacterium | reverse complement strand
CCGGGTTCAGCCCCTTCGGGCAGGTCTTGGAGCAGTTCAGGATGGTGTGGCAGCGATATAGCTTGAACGGATCTTCAAGTGCGTCGAGGCGTTCGCCGGTGGCTTCATCGCGGCTGTCAATCAGCCAGCGATAAGCGGCCAGCAATACCGCCGGGCCCAGATATTTATCGCCATTCCACCAATAGCTGGGGCAAGAAGTGGTGCAGCAGAAACATAAAATACACGCACTGGGCATATCGATTTTTTGCTGGTCTTCGGATGACTGCAAACGCTCCCGCGTGGGGGCAGCACTATCCGCCTTCAGCCACGGTTCAATGGACGCATATTGCGCATAAGCCTGATTAAGATCCGGCACCAGATCCTTGACCACTGGCATATGCGGCAGGGGATAAATTTTCACGTCGCCATCCACATCTTCAATCGCCTTGGTGCAGGCCAACGTGTTTGTGCCGTCAATATTCATCGCGCAGGAACCGCAAATTCCTTCGCGACAGGAACGACGGAAGGTCAGCGTTTGATCCTTGTCATTTTTAATATGGATCAGCGCATCCAGAACCATCGGCCCGCAGGAATCGAGATTTACTTCAAAACTATCCGTGGTCGGGTTTTTGTCATCATCGGGTGACCAGCGGTAAACGCGGAAAGTTTTCACGCCTTTTTTGGACGCTGCTTTATCCGCTTCGGGCAGGCCGTAGGTACGGCCCTTTTTCACCTGGGATTGCCTGTCGAGAACGAGTTCAGCCATAATTCCTGCTCCTTAATAGACGCGCTTTTTCGGTGGTACGGGTTCAACATCGTTGGTGAGCGTATGCAGCGCAACCGGACGGTAGGCGATTTGCGATTTGCCTGCGCCATCGACCCAGATGACAGTATGCTTGAGCCATTTTTCGTCATCGCGTTCGGTGAAATCTTCCCGTGCATGCGCGCCGCGCGATTCCTGACGGTTCACGGCGGCATCAATCGTCGCCACGGCGTTATACATCAGGTTATCGAGCTCCAATGCCTCCACTAAATCTGAATTCCAGATGAGCGAGCGATCGGACACCTTGATATCTTTGCGTTCTGCAAAAATCTGATGCATTTTATCCGCGCCTTCTTTCATCACATCACCCGTACGGAACACGGCGGCATGGCCCTGCATATTCTTTTGCATTTTCAAACGCAGATCCGCAACTGTGGTTTTGCCGCTGGCATTACGCGTCGCATCAAAGCGCGCGAGGATTTTATCCGCGTAATCTTTGGGCAATGATTTATGCGGCGCGCCGGGCGTCACAGTTTTTGCTGCCTGGTTCGCCGCCGCGCGACCGAATACCACCAGATCAAGCAATGAGTTTGAGCCCAAACGGTTCGCGCCGTGCACAGACACGCAGGCCGCCTCACCAATTGCCATCAGGCCCGGCACGATACGGTTTGGATCGGACGCCGTTGGATTAACGACTTCAGTATTCACGTTTGTGGGGATGCCGCCCATGTTGTAATGCACGGTTGGCAATACCGGAATGGGTTCCTTGGTCACGTCAACGCCGGCGAAAATTTTTGCGCTTTCAGCAATCCCCGGCAGACGTTCATGAATGATTGCAGGATCCAGATGCTGCAGGTTCAGGTGAATGTGATCCTTATTGGGCCCTACGCCGCGCCCTTCGCGGATTTCAATCGTCATCGAGCGCGAGACGACATCACGCGATGCGAGGTCTTTTGCGGACGGCGCATAACGTTCCATGAAACGCTCGCCTTCCGAATTCGTCAGGTAACCACCCTCGCCGCGCACGCCTTCGGTAATCAAGCAACCTGCGCCGTAAATGCCGGTTGGGTGGAATTGCACGAATTCCATATCTTGCAATGGTAGGCCTGCACGCGCGACCATCCCACCGCCATCACCCGTACAAGTATGCGCAGAGGTACAAGAAAAATAAGCACGGCCATAACCACCCGTTGCCAGCACCACCTGATGTGCGCGGAATACGTGCAGGGTACCGTCATCGAGGTTCCATGCCACCACACCCCGACATGCGCCTTCACCGTCCATAATCAGATCCAGCGCGAAATATTCCACAAAGAATTCTGCTTTATGTTTGAGAGATTGTTGATAGAGCGTATGCAGCATCGCATGGCCCGTCCGGTCTGCCGCCGCGCAAGTGCGGTGCGCGATACCCTCGCCAAATTTTGTCGTCATGCCGCCAAAGGCGCGCTGGTAAATCTTGCCTGTGGCCGTGCGTGAAAACGGCACGCCCTGATGTTCCAATTCAATGATCGCGGGAATGGCTTCGCGGCACATATATTCAATCGCATCCTGATCACCCAGCCAGTCAGACCCCTTGATGGTGTCATACATATGCCAACGCCAGTCATCTTCCCCCATATTGCCGAGCGCAGCGGAAATCCCGCCCTGCGCGGCAACCGTGTGTGAACGCGTGGGGAATACTTTGGTCAGGCATGCGGTCCGCAAACCCTTTTCCGCCATGCCGAATGTGGCGCGCAAACCCGCGCCGCCCGCGCCGACAACCACGACATCATATTCATGCAGCGTAAGAGGATAGGACGACATTATAACTCCATTAGCCCAAGGCTATTTTGAAAACAGAAAACAAAGAAATTGCGCAGGCCAATACCAAAGACGCCTGCAAAAATAACATCGCGCCCAGCCGAATGGCTTTGTTCGCTATGTAATCCTCGATGACCAATTGCATATCGATTTTCGCATGCACGAAAAGATTAAAGATGGTCAGCATTAACAACACAGCCGTGAGCGGCGAGGTCATCCAGGCACGTACGACTTCATAGGGTTGCCCGGCCAAGAGCGCGATGGAAATCACCGCCCAGGTGACCAGGGGAATATTTGCAACCGTTGTCATTTTATGTTGCCACCAATGGTGTGAACCTTCGTGCGCGGAACCCATGCCACGTGCGCGCCCCAGAGGAGATTTTAATTGCCTAGCCATGGACGCCCCCAATTTGTGGTGCAACCGATGTGCAGGCCAGAACCCAGACCAATGCGGTTACGATAATCGATGCCAGCACAACCATAATACCGGTTTGTGCAATGGTGTGTTTTTCAAAACCCTTGCCCATGTCAAAAAACAATTGCCGAATATCATAGAGCGTATGATAAATCACTGACCAGCTGAGCCCAATCATCACAATGCGACCAAGGATGGAACGCGCACAATCCAAAAATACAGCATAGGCATCTGGACCGGATAAAATTGCAAAGCACCACCAGGTGAGAATGAACAGACCAAAAGCCATCGCAACTTCCGTTGCCCGGTGCACAATTGACAACATGGGACCGGTCAGCGGCAGGCGGTAAATTGTCAAATGCGGCGATGTCGGGCGTGGCCGGGCCGCAGGCGCAGCAGAGTCTGACATTTTCTCTCCCTGGGAATTCTTCCCCTTAAGTTTGGAATGGCCTAACATAGGAGAGTCCGGGCCGAAAGCCAAGGACGGATATGAAAGAATGACATGAAAAAACATGCAGTTACCATCCGCGGGCACCGCACCTCGATCTCCTTAGAGGCGGAATTTTGGGCAGAGCTAAAATCCCTGGCGGCGCGGCAGAGCCGCCCGCTGGCCAGCCTAATTGCGGAGATTGATGCCACGCGTGCAGGCAAAAGCGGTCTCTCTAGCGCGCTGCGGCTTTATGTGCTGTCCCAGATAAAAAAATAATTAGCGGCGCGGCTGATCAAGCACGCTTTCGCGCGTTCCGGCATGGGCATTTTTCACCGGACCGTCAATCACCACCCGGGCACCGCTGCCCTGCCATTCACCGCGCCACTCCTTTTTATCCCAGTCCAGCATGGCTTTACCATATCCAACTGGGCCCGTGGTTTGCAGATTTTCAAGCCACATCATATCATTTTGCCATTTCAGCATTGCCGTCATACTTTCAATTTTTCCGGGCTGCCGCAAATTCTGATTTTGAATTTCGGAATTTGTGGCAATACGATCAGTCGCCGATAAATTCAAAGCTGATAACTCTAAATTTTTTGCGGTAATTTCACCGCGCGCACCATTATTGATGATCAATAATTTTGCTGACAGTTTGCCATCCGCTTCCGGCGCACCCGTCAATCTTTGTGCCAATGTTTGACGCAGCGATAAATTTTGCAAGGTCAGCCGCCAATCATCATTTCCTATCTTACCCGCCGCCATCACCTCTCCGCCAAGGCTATTCGCTGATAATTTCCAATTGCCTTCTTTAAAGTTCATTTCGCCTGCAAAACTGCTTGCACCTGCAGGTATTTCACTGGGCTGAACAAAACGCAAGATTTCCTGATCCCCGTTGATATCCGCCACCAGACAGCCATTTTTAATCACAGGCCAGAAATTTGTACGCCCCCGACAGGATAATTTGCCCGCAAATTTATTATTTTGCCATGTGCCCGTAATCTGAATTGCACCTGCGCGCCATAAAATTTGATCCGCGTCATCATCCAGAAATAAATTTACCTCTCCATCACTTAGCATCAGCGGGGCCACATCCATGCGAGAAATTTTCGCATTCACTTCACGAATATTATTTTGCAATAGCAAACTCCGCCATGGAGCTTTGCCATTGAGCCAATGGCTCCACAATAAGTCATCCATGCGCAAGCTGAGTTTGCCCGCTGCTAAATTCCCGCTGATGTGCGTCTGATCAAAACTGAAATCTTTGATTTTAACACCACCCGCACTGGTCTCTGCGCGCAATAAAAACGGTGTGGATAATGCGGATGGCCAATCGGCAGGGTTGCTTTCAGTAACTTCTGCCAGCATGGCGGCAGCATTTTTCCCCTTCACCAACCAGTCTCCTTTGTCTTTGTGAATATCCAGAATGGCTGTTTTTAACATAAAATCTTGATAGGCATCTCCCTGCCAGTTGAATGTCATGCCAAGGATGCGCTGATTTTTCAGCCAGCCCGACCAGCGGCCTGCCTGCGGAAGCTGCATCATAAAATGAGGCTGCAGATTATGCAGATTGGCCGTCAGATTAATCCATTTATCGTGCGCCATATCATAACTTCCAACGACAGTTCCCAGTTCGGAATCGCCCGCCGCCACAACGCCGCGCGTAATATCCAAAACATCATCCTTAAGGTTCATTTCTCCCGCCCAGATAACCGGCGGCGCATGCTGCCACTGCACCAACCCATCTCCCTGCAAAACCAGCGGTGATGGCGTAAAGGCACCCTGCCATTTCATTTCAATGGTATCGTCTGATTTTTTAAAATTCATTTCCAGAGGTCGCGTGCCGCTTGCCGTCATCACCCCCATCACAGTTTCAAATTTCCATTCCTTTTCATCGCGCGTAAAATATCCATTCGCCTGATAAGGGCCATGCCAGTCCGGCGCGCTGAGCTTTAAGTTAATGCTGCGGAATATTTCCTGATGCTTGCCAATCTGCAAGCGCAACAAGCCATTTTTTATAGTCAGGTTCTGCAGTTGCACAGTCCCCATGTTTTCTTCCTGTTCGGATGGCTGAAATGCAGCCGGCCACCTCTCTGGCGTAAGGCGGATTTCAGGATTAATGATTTCAGCGCGTGAGAGAATAATATTACCGGTTAATAACGGCCAGAATTTCATGGCAAGGCGCAAAGATGGCGCACGAATATAAACACCGCTGGCTTCAAATTCTGCATCATCCGCAGCCAGGCGCGGAAAAGGCAAAATAGAGATTGAAAGTTTGCCCTTTAATTGCACCTGGGCACCCAATTGCGTCGATAATTGCTCTGCCAGTTCCGGGCGGTATTTATCCCAATCGATGCTTTCAAGAATTCCGAGGGACAGGCCGCAAATCATTAAAATAGCGGCAATAAGGATGCCTATACGCTTCATGTGACCTTGATATTATCAATCAAGCGCGTTTTGCCAAGCCATGCCGCAACCAGCAGCCGAGATGGCTGATCCGATAATTCAGCCAAAGGCGCAAGAGTTTGACTGTCGACATAGGCGATGTAATCCACTTGATGAAACCCCGTGGTCATAAGTTTGTCCCGCGCTGCGGCCACCACAGAAGCAGGGTGCCCCCCGCCCCTGATAGCCGCGCTTGCCGCTACCAACGTCTTTAACAACTGGGGAGCGATTTGGTTCCGCTGCCCTTCACCCAAATAAATATTTCGGGAAGAAAGTGCCAATCCCGTAGCCTCACGCACAATTTCCACGACAATGACTTGTATCGGCAATGATAGCGTGCGGACTAGGTGATGAATAACCTGCAGCTGCTGAAAATCCTTTTCACCGAAAATTGCAACGTCGGGTTGCGTGATAGCAAACAGGCGATGCACCACACGTGCAACCCCGGCAAAATGGGTGGGCCGTGCTTCGCCTTCCCATCGCTGGGCAATTTCACCAAGGATAATTGGCGGTGCCGCATCCTGCGCATGATCAGGATATATCTCAGAAACATCTGGCGCAAATACAGAAATATTTTTCAAATTCAAATCCGCAATTTTTTGCACGTCATCTGCCAGATTGCGCGGATAGGCATTAAAATCTTCCGTTGGCGCAAATTGTGCAGGATTCACAAAAATCGAAACCACGACATGATGGGCCAGATCTACCGCCTGCTGCATCAGGGCCAAATGCCCGGCATGCAGGGCCCCCATCGTCGGCACGAATGCGATTTTCCCCAGCGCGCGCAACGGCGCAAGATGCGCCTGAAGCGCGGCAATCGTTTGATAGACCTGGATCGTCATGGATTGCGTTTTAACGCTCTCGTCGCTATGGGTCTAGGCATAATGCCGCGTAAATCCAACATTGCCGCCCAACATGCCATGCAGTTCGGTCAACAGACAGTTGCGGCCCCGATGGAAAAAACGCGCCGTGTCCGCGGAGTTTTTGAAAGCGTGGCAGCGAAGTACGACCTGATGAATGATGTGATGTCACTGGGATGGCACCGCCTGTGGAAACGCATTTTTGTCGGTATGGTTTCGCCGCAGAATGGCATGGATATTCTTGATCTCGCGGGCGGCACGGGTGATATCACAAAACTCATGCACCGCCCTGCGCCGCGCGCCAATTACACGGTTTGTGACCTGACGCCGGAAATGATGGCGGTTGGTAAAAAACGTTTGCTGAATGCAGGTATCGCAAACGTAAACTGGATTGCGGGCGACGCCGCACAACTGCCGTTTAAAAATAACTCCTTTGACCGCGTGGTGATTTCATTCGGTTTGCGCAACGTCACTTACCTCGACCGCGCGCTGGCAGAAATTCGCCGCGTGTTAAAACCTGGCGGTAAATTTTATTGCCTGGAATTCACAACATTGCCGCACGCCGGCGCGCAGAAAATATATGAAACTTATAACCGCGTTTTAATCCCGCAACTGGGCGGCATGATCGCAGGCAACCGTGCGAGTTATGATTATTTGATTGAAAGCATCAACCGTTTTCCGGATGCGCTAACGCTAACAGATATGATGCGCGAGGCAGGTTTTCATGCGCCACAATACCGCTATTTGACTGGCGGCATTGTGGCTGTGCATGAAGGCATTAAGCCCAATTAACCCGTATGCGTGGGGTGTGGATGACCCAGATCCCGTCCGTACTGCCCCTTGTGTGCATCGAAACGTTTTTCAATAATTGATTTATAATCTTTCAAATCTTGGCCTGTGATGTGGCCCAGCATGGCAACAGCATTTGGCAAACGTCCGGCCACATAAGTCTGCGTTCTTGTATCATTGGCTGCCTTTATCATGCGCTCTGCCAAATCATTGACCTGATCTGAGTTCCAACCTTTCATCGGCCCAAGAATATGACGCTCATAGAGTTCATGAACACGGCCAACCTGATCTTTGTTAAGGCCCAGCAATATCTTGTCCGCATCAAATTGTACGCCGGACTGTTCAGCTGCCTGCAAGATCATTGTGAGAGTGCTTGGCAAAACCATATCGGGTCGCTCCGCTACAATGGTTTCAACCAGGCGGCTAACCTCTGAAATTAAACCTTCGTCACCGATGGCAACAGCCGCCCATAATGCACGACCTGGATTGTAAACCATAAAAGCATAATCATCTGCAATTTGCTCTGCTGACTGGCCCTTGCATTCTTCCAAATAACCTTTGACTGCAGAAAGCGGAATATCGGCATATCGCGAATAAGCAACCACACCTTTTAAAACTTTTAAGATTTCCTGTGACATTACTTTTGGCTCCTTTAAATTATTTGGGTAGAAAGTTTGCGACTTCTTGCGCACCCTAGCCTATCAGCCCTATATAAAGTCAAGAAAGATTTCATGCCCTCTATCCACCTCATCATTTCCGGCGGGATCGCTGCCTACAAAAGCCTGGAACTCATCCGGCGACTGCGGGACGCGGGTTGGCGCGTGGTGCCGATCATGACCCAGGCGGCGGCGCAATTTGTTACCCCCCTATCCGTCGCTGCGCTGGCAGGAGAGCAGGTTTATCAGGACCTTTGGTCCCTGACCGATGAAGCCCAGATGGGTCATATCCGCCTGGCGCGGGATCCGGATCTGATTGTGGTGGCCCCTGCAACGGCCAATATCATGGCCAAGCTGGCCCAGGGGATTGCCGATGATCTGGCCTCCACCGTATTGCTTGCCACTGACCGACCGATTTTAATGGCACCCGCCATGAACCCCCATATGTGGGATAATCCCGCGACCCAGGGGAACGTAAAAACATTGCTGGCGCGCGGCGTGAAAATGATTGGCCCCAATGGCGGTGATATGGCCTGCGGCGAAATCGGCACAGGCCGCATGGCCGAAGTGGCGGAAATTTTAGCCGCTATTGATGGCATGACGAATGCACGGCCGCTGGCGGGCAAGCATGCCATTATCACCGCCGGTGCAACCGAAGAGGCATTGGATCCTGTGCGATTTATTTCTAATGGATCGAGTGGCGCGCAGGGCGTTGCAATTGCGAATGCATTGGCACGGCTTGGCGCGCGCGTGACATTCATTCACGGTAAAATGCAAATGCTGCCACCCACGGGGATGAACAACATTCATGCACGCAGCGCAGATGATATGTGGGCGGCTGTGCAAGATTCATTGCCCGCCGATATTTTTATCGGCGCGGCGGCAGTCGCGGATTACGCGCCCGTTAACGCAGAAAATCAAAAAATCAAAAAAACAGATAACAAAAATATCGCCATCGAACTGCGCCCCGCCGTGGATATTTTAAAATCCGTGGCGACACATCCAGCGCGGCCAAAACTGGTAGTGGGGTTTGCGCTGGAGAGCGAAAATCTCTTAAAAAATGCTCAGGAAAAATTAGCCCGCAAAAACTGTGACTGGATTTTGGCCAACGACATTTCTGCCATGAATTCAGCCACCAACAAGATTACCTTGCTTACGCCGAGTGAAACGTTAGAATGGCCCTTGATATCAAAAGAGTCGGTTGGTCTGAGGTTAGCCGAAGAGATTACGAAATATTTTTCATAAAGGAGAATTCTATGCCGCGTTTGACCGTACAGGCGACATTTGACGCCGACACCACCGACCTTTCCGTCCCCGATTACGCAACGCCCCAGGCCGCTGGCATGGATCTGGTTGCCGCCAATAAAGAAAACATTACGCTGCAACCGTCTGAGCGCGCGCTTATTCCCACCGGCATTCAAATGGCCCTGCCCCCGGGTTACGAAGCACAAATTCGTCCACGATCCGGCCTCGCATTAAAACACGGCATCACGGTTTTAAATTCACCCGGCACGATCGACAGCGATTACCGTGGCGAAGTGAAGGTTCTGCTGATTAATCTTTCCAACGAACCCTTTGTCATTGAACGGGGCATGCGTATCGCGCAAATGGTAGTGGCGCGTTTTGTGCAAATCCAGCTGCATGAAGTGACCGAACTGCCGGGGACCGAGCGCGGCGCAGGCGGTTTTGGCTCCACTGGGACGGGTAGCAAAACCGGTACAGACGGATAATACAGCTCTGAAAGTAAAAATTTATTTGCGGCTTTGGGCCTGTTTCGCCTAGATTTACCCATAGCAATTCTAGGGAGCACAAATTAATGGCAACACATGGACATGATTATGGAAGCGATGGCGGCGCATGCGGAAACGGCATGACCTCTGAAGCTCGCACCAGGCGCATACGCGCGGCAAAAACAGGAAGACGGGTATTGGGCGGCATTTTTGCTGCTGCAGCTACGGCCCTGATTATCGGTGCTGTGGGCATGAAAGCTCAAAATAATCGTCAAAATAGCGGTCCTGGCGGGCCAAAACAGTAATTCTTTGTTTGACAAAGGGCCTCTGGGGCGGCTAGAACACGCCTCCAAAGGAATTTATTATGGCTACCAAACGTACATTTCAGCCCAGCAATCTGGTCCGCAAACGCCGCCACGGCTTCCGTGCCCGCATGGCAACCAAGAACGGCGCGCAGGTAATCGCACGTCGCCGCGCCAAAGGCCGCAAACGCCTGTCGGCGTAAGAAAAATAGAGGGTGGAAATTAGAAGATAGACAGGTAGCATCCCTCTATCATCTTCCTTCTATCCTCTTTCATCATGCAGCAGCTTTCAGAAATAGACACCCTTCGCAAACGTGCTGACTTCCTGGCGATCGCAAAAACCGGTCAACGCGGAATCGCGCAAAGCGTCACCCCGCAATACCGCCCGGCTGCACCGGAACAAAAAATTATCCGCGTCGGTTTCACGGCCACAAAAAAACTGGGCAATGCAGTGGTACGCAATCGCGCCAAACGCCGCTTGCGTGCCGCAATCCTCGAGGTTCTGAAAGAAAAACCCATCACGCCCTGCGATATGGTTCTAATTGCGCGTGAAGGTTTGGCCGCACGTGATTTTCCCACACTGCTGCAGGATTTGCGTTACTGTCTGCGCAAAGCTGGTGCCGCACATGCTTAAATTAATTTTATTGTTTTGGGTGCGGGCGTACCAGGTGATCATTTCTCCCCTCAAGCCGCCAACTTGCCGCTATCTCCCTTCATGCTCGGGATATGCGCGCGAAGTGTTGGAAACACATCCGCCATTTGCAGCGATTAGGCTGATTTTCCGCCGCCTTGGGTCTTGTCATCCATGGGGCGGGTATGGTTATGATCCGCCACCTAAACCCCCGGAAAACACGGAAGATTTAAAGACATGCAAGATCAGAAGAATTTAATCGCGGCCATCGGCCTCTCCCTCCTGGTTCTGTTGGGTTATCATTATTTTATTGAACGCCCGCGCCTTGAAAAAATGCGTGACCTGGCAACCCAGGAAGCCGCGCGCACGCCTGCGCCTGTTACCGCCGCCAAGCCTGTCATCGCTGCGCCTGAAACACGCGAAGATATATTGGATAAAACGGTTCGCCGCATTCCGATCACCACACCCAGCGTGACGGGAACCATCAACCTGAAGGGTGCGCGGTTTGATGATCTGCAGCTGGCAAAATATTTCACCACGCTGGAGCATCAGGAAAAAGTTATTTTGCTGAGCCCGGTGGGCACAGAGGCACCCTATTATATCGAACAAGGCTGGCTGGCAGAAAATATCAAAACGCCAGATGCCAACAGCGTCTGGCAAAGCGATGACAAAGAACTGACTCCTGCAAAGCCTATCACATTGCGCTGGCAAAATGGCGAGGGACTGACCTTTATCAAAACCATCAGCGTGGATGACAATTACATGTTCACCGTGGCGCAGAAAATTGAAAACGGATCGGGTAAAGAAGTTGTGCTTTTCCCTTATGCCCGCATCATGCGTCTGCATCATGAAAATACTGAAAACTCGCACACGATAGACTCCAGCATGGGATTAGTCACACAAGGTTTGCTGGGCGTTCTGGATGGCGAATACCAAAGCGCGAAATACGATGAGTTGACTGAGAAATCCGAACTCAAAGAAGAAACGCGCAGCTTTACCTCCACCGGCGGCTGGTTGGGCATCACTGATAAATATTGGTTTACCGCACTTGTTCCCAACCAGGAAAAGCCCATCACGGCACGCTATGTGCGTACCGGCGAGAAAGTGATGGGGGGCACCTGGCCATTTCGCCATACGGCTGAAGACAATCGTGATTTTCAGGCCGACTGGCGCGGCGAAGCCGTAAAAGTTGCGGCTGGCGCAACAGCTGAAGACACTTCGTCTTTCTATGCCGGGGCCAAGGTCGTGCGCATTCTGGATGGCTATGAAAAATCCATGCACATCCCGCGCTTTGATCTCGCAGTGGATTTCGGCTGGTTTTATATCCTTACCAAACCGTTCTTTTACCTGCTGACATGGCTGGGTCAGCACGTGGGGAATTTTGGTCTGGCAATTATTGTTTTCACATTAATCATCCGCGTTGCCATGTTCCCGATTGCTGCACAATCTTACCATTCCATGGAAAAAATGAAAATCGCCGGCCCGAAAATGAAGGAGTTGCAGGCAAAATATAAAAGCGACCCAGCGAAATTGCAGGGCGAGATGATGGCGTTTTACAAAAAAGAAAAAGTGCA
>DPZW01000056.1 GCA_003536545.1 Rhodospirillaceae bacterium | reverse complement strand
ACCAACGAAGCCAAGTTATAAACAAATTATTGGGCTAAAATTAAATCCCAATGCTTGGGCGGCTGATCAATAGCAACCCCTGCTATCTTTGATAGATTTCCGGACAATGGCAAAATCTCAATAAAACTACGATCATTATCGGCCAGGCGAATGGTGATGCCATCACCCCCGTGCTTTACAAATAAATGCATGGGCTCACCTGAAAAATTCGCATCGGATCTCTCCCGTGCTGTTTCCGCGACAATAACACCATTCTGGAGAGACGCCGCATAATGGGTATGCCATTGGCCTTTTTCGCCGCGCTCTTCCTGCAAAATCAGCCAGGACTTCCCAGGCGTCTCAGCGCAACTGCATAATGCAACGCGATGACGGTTATTTTTATATGAAAAACCGAACTCACTTCTGATGCTTGCTGAAATCTTTGCTTGGAAAAGGGGGGTTTTAAACTGGATATGCATCGGTCGTCTTGCTCCTCTAAATATGCCCAAATCTAAGCTGAAATCTCTGCTAAAGCCAAGTTTTTTCTGCTTGCCGCGCGGCCCCTGCTCCGTCATAGATATGGGCAAATGACCGCCCCTGCTGACAAAATTCTTATTCTCGATTTCGGTTCGCAAGTAACCCAGCTCATTGCACGTCGCATCCGCGAGGCGAATGTCTATGCCGAAATTCATCCCTTTAGCATGAGCGCAGAGCGCATTCGCGCATTTGGTGCCAAAGGTATCATTTTATCCGGCGGCCCCTGCTCTGTGCTGGATGATGGCGCACCCATGGTCCAGCAGGTTGTGTTTGATTTGAAAGTTCCCGTGCTTGGCATATGTTATGGCCAGCAAACCATGGCGCAGCATTTGGGCGGCAAGGTAGAAGGCGGCCATACGCGCGAATTCGGTCGCGCGGAATTGGAGTATATTTCTGCATCCCCCTTGTTTGATGGCATCACCCATAAAACCGCACAGGTCTGGATGTCACATGGCGACCGCGTGACAAAAATCCCCGATGGTTTTGCCCCCATCGCACAATCCCACGGCGCGCCTTTTGCTGCCATTGCAGATGAAGCCAGAAAATATTACGCGGTGCAATTTCATCCTGAAGTCGTGCATACGCCCGACGGTGCGAAAATACTTTCCAATTTTGTGCATAAGATCGCCGGTTGCGCCAATGACTGGACCATGGCGAATTATAAAGACGAGGCAATCAAAACCATTCAAAGTCAGGTTGGCAGATCGCAGGTGATCTGCGGCCTGTCGGGCGGCGTCGATAGCGCGGTGGCTGCAGTTCTTATCCACGAAGCCATTGACGACCAACTCACCTGTATTTTTGTGGATACCGGTTTGCTGCGTGCCAATGAACGCGAACAGGTGGAAACTTTGTTCCGCGAGCATTATAAAATTAAACTCAACGTCATCGACGCAAGTGCGGAATTTTTAGGAAAACTTAAAGGCGTGAGTGATCCCGAAACCAAACGCAAAATCATTGGCGGCACCTTTATTGATGTCTTCGAACGTGCGGCCAAGGATGTTGGCGGCGTAGAATTCTTGGCGCAGGGCACGTTATATCCCGATGTGATTGAAAGCGTATCATTCACTGGTGGTCCGTCTGTCACAATCAAATCACACCACAACGTCGGCGGATTGCCTGAAAAACTGAATTTTAAACTCGTTGAACCGCTGCGTGAACTCTTCAAGGACGAAGTGCGCGCGCTGGGCCGCGAATTGGGCCTGCCGGAAATTTTTGTGAAACGTCATCCCTTCCCTGGCCCTGGCCTCGCGATCCGCATCACCGGTGAAATCACGGAAGAAAAACTGCATATCCTGCGGCAGGCAGATACCATCTATCTGGATGAAATCCGCAGTGCAGGATTATACGATGACATCTGGCAGGCGTTTGCCGTGCTGCCCGATGTGCGCAGCGTCGGCGTGATGGGTGATGGCCGTTCGTATGATTACGTCTGTGGATTGCGTGCCGTGACATCTGTCGATGGTATGACGGCGGATTATTATCCCTTCAGTCATGAATTTTTAGGTCGCACGGCCACACGCATTTGCAACGAAGTGCGCGGCATCGGGCGCGTGGTTTACGACATCACATCCAAACCGCCCGGCACGATTGAGTGGGAATAATGCGGCGGCCAGTTCTATGAATAGGTGATTTTAACCAACCCTTGCCATAACCTGCTGGTTCCAACCGGATTTTCCCCCTGTCACCGCCCTGCAACACCCATGGGGAATCACTAAAAAATCCCCAAAAATCAAGCCAAATGGCCCTTCCTCCCCCTTCAAGGCCAGCCGCAGATGGGCTATGGTGGGCCTTCGGTTTCGGCCGTGTTCGAACACAATAACAACCAACCCTATGGGGATTTAATATGACTAAAATCGCTCGTTCCGTTGTTGCTGCTCTGGCAGTAGTAATGGTTGCTGGTACTTTGTCTGCTTGTGCAGACATGGAAGCTCGCAAAGCTGCTGCTGATGCATCTGCATCTGCTCAGCGTGCGTCTGACAGCGCGTCTGCTGCTGCTAAAGCTGCAAACCGTGCTTCTGGCCGCGCAGCTCAGAAATAAGCGGAAGCCGCTTTATTCTACGGAAAACCCCGCAATCTGCGGGGTTTTTTGTTGCCCTTTTTCTAGACTTTGCCGTCATGCTCCCTTATATCTAGGGCCATGAACTGGATTACGAATTTCGTCCGGCCTAAAATTCAGGCCTTCAAGGAAAAACAGGCAGCCAAAAAAGAAATGCCCGATCATCTCTGGTCGCGCTGCCAGTCTTGCGGCGCGATGCTGCATCACCGCGAGTTTCAGCAAAATCACCGCGTGTGCCCGCATTGCGGTTTTCACATGCGCCTGCCCGCGCGTGACAGATTAAATCTTTTATTTGATGAAGGTAACTGGGAAGCCATCCCCATCGCCCGCGTGGTTGAAGATCCGCTGCGCTTTAAGGACCGCAAACGCTATACTGACCGCCTGCGCGAAAGCCGCCATAAAACCAAGGTTCAGGATGCTATCCTGGTGGGGGCCGGCACCATCGGCGGGAAGAACGCCGTGATCGCGGCATTTGAATTTGATTTCATGGGTGGATCCATGGGCATGGCCGTAGGCGAAGGCCTGGTCACTGCCGCAACTGAAGCCGTGAAACGTAAATCCGCCTTTATCGCCATTCCATCATCGGGCGGCGCACGCATGCAGGAAGGGATTTTATCCCTGATGCAAATGGCGCGCACCACGATCGGCGTGGAGCAAGTGAAAAATGCGGGCCTGCCTTACATTGTTGTGCTCACCGATCCCACCACAGGCGGTGTCACAGCATCTTTTGCCATGATTGGCGACATTCATATTGCTGAACCTGCAGCTGTCATCGGATTTGCCGGACAGCGCGTGATTGAAGAAACCATCCGCGCGCGTTTGCCCGAAGGCTTTCAGCGCAGTGAATATCTGAAGGAACACGGCATGGTCGATATCGTCTGCGCACGCAAAAATATGAAGGAGACTTTGGGCCGGATTTTAAATCTCCTGATGTCACGCCCACAGCAGCAATTGCCACCCCCATCATTGGGCGCGGAGATCCTGAATTTTATAAGGCAGTAAAACCACTGGGTTGCTATCGCCGTCATTGCGAGCCTGACGAAGTCAGGCGCGGCAATCCAGTCACAGGCTTTCATATAAATCCTGCCAGTCAGGATTTAAACTTTCGATTAACTGCAATTTTTTCTGCCGTGAGCCGGCTTTAATTTGCTTCTCCCGCGTAATTGCATCCTGCATTGTGTTATATCGTTCAAAATAAACTAATTGCTTACATTCATAACGAACTGTGAAACCTTTGAATTTTCCGGTTTTATGAGAATAAACACGCTCAATAAGATTTGAAGTAACGCCGGTATAAAGCGTCCCGTTGCGTTTGTTCGCCATAATATAAATTGCGGGTTGTTTCATGACTGGATTGCTTCGTCACTCCGTTCCTCGCAATGACGATAGTGCATTTTATCCGTCATTATGAGCGCAGGGAAACAATCCCTCAAAACAAAACGGGCACCCGAAAGGTGCCCGTTCCGTATTAAGCTACTTCTAAAGAATTAGAAGTTAACAGTTGTACCAACAGTGAATACTGTTGCGTTGTTGTTACCCGCAGCGTTCACAGTTGTGTTAGCAGCTGTAGAGTAGTCGTGGAACTGGAGAGTTGCGCCCAGATCAACACCAGGAGCTACTTTATAAGCACCAGCAACAACCCAACGCTCGAACTCATCTTCAGAAGCAACAGTGTTGCCTGAAGTACGAACTACGTCTGTTTGTTTGTTCAGGTAGCTTACGCCTGCACGCCATGGACCCCAATCGTAAGTCACACCAGCGTTCCAAGCATCCGTTTCACCGTCAGCTGTAACTGTACCAGCAGCGTTGCGGAATTCACGGCCGTTGTCATCAAAGATGTAACCGCCACCGAATGTCCAACCCAGGTAGCTGAAATGCGCACCGGCATTCCATGCAGACTGGTCGTCGTAGTTGGTGTTTGTACCGTTGATTGGTGCTTCGAGGTTAGCATGGCCGTAACCACCACCAACTTTGAGGCCTACGCCGTTCCAGAAAGAACCTTCGTAGTTTGCTGCGATTTCCATACGCTCAGACTGTTCACCAGCAGTGTTGTCAGCAACTGGTGCAAAAGCTGTCTTCACGCCACCGTTTGTACGGTTGAATTCAGGAGCGTAAGATACGCCGGCCTGGAAACCGTTGAAACGTGGTGTGTAGTAAGCGATCTTGTCAGAGAAGTCGCCGCCAGTTCTTTCAAACGTGCGGAAACCGATGGTGTTGTAGTTACCAGTACCAGTCGTTGTTACAGCAGCACCGTCTGTAATTACAGAAGCACCGATGTTTACGAAGTCAAAGTCTGGGTCAATGCCATCCAAACCAGCATCAACTACAGGTGCACCCATAGTCATGTAGTACAGAGGAGAGTAGTCCTGACCCGCAACGATACGACCCCAGTAGCCAGAGAAGTATGCAAAGTTTTCGTTGAAGTTGTCAGTTGCTGCACCAGCGCCAACAGGTGTTACTGCTTTATAACCAACAGTCAGACCGTTATCGAAAGTTTTTTCAGCTGTGAAGTTGATCTCTCCGTAAGAAAAGATGTCAAAATCACGCACGCCAGCACCAGGCTGACCTACGCCATCATCTTGGCTTGTCCAAGCGCCGTGGACGCTGTGGTAACCACCGAGGCCCAGTTTCAGGCCATCGTTGCTTTCAGCAGCGACTGCTTGGCCAGTTGCGAATGCAACCAGAGCCAAAGATGCTACTGAAGCGAGAAGCAATTTTTTCATTGCGATTATCTCCAATTGGGGTTGATTAAACCCGATCAAGTCCTGCGTTAGCTTTATGTCTCTTTTTGCTCGAACACATCGCCCGGATTGGGCAAGACACAAAACCAGCGCAATACCCTTTCGGGATTTGCCCCCTGAAGATGTCCGTATTTGCCCGGTGGGTCAACGCCGATGAGGGGGTTTGGCCCATCAAACCCCGGCCCTGTGGCAATTAAGGCACAAATGCTGCACCAGCCAAAACCAGGCTATTTCGGGACAATTTTGCCCTATCTGGTGGGTCTGGGCGGTTTTTCCGCCCAGATCTGGCCCTGTCGCAATGAGGGCTTGAGGCTTTGCCGCGAGCCTCTATATTATGGCACCAAACCCCGTAAATCCTTGAGAGAACCCCCCTGATGCGCCCATTTCCCCTGTTTATCCTTGTTTTCGTACTTTTGGCCGCCTGTTCTAGCGAATCGGTGAAAATCGACCCGACCTATCCCACCGAACGCCCCGGCAGCCAGTTCAAAAAGGGTGAGAGCATTTTCGGCGAGGGCGGTCTGGATATCTTTGGCGGCAAGAAAAAAGAAGACAAGGGCGGGGGCATTGGCGTGAATGCCTATTTATGGCGCGCTTCGCTGGATACGGTTTCCTTTATGCCGATTAATGCAGCCGATCCTTTTGGCGGCACAATTTTCACAGACTGGTTCAGCCCGGGCAATGTGTCGGATGAACGGCTGAAAGCAAACATCATCATCCTCGACCGCCAATTACGCGCGGATTCCGTGCGCGTGTCCCTCTTCCGCCAGGTCAAAGACGGTTCCGGCTGGCGTGATGCCGAGGTGCCGCAGAATGCCGAGCGCAGCATGGAAGATGCGATCCTGACGCGCGCGCGCGAACTTAAAGTCAAACAGGAAGCCGGGCTGTAATTTAATTGGCCAATTTAATTATCACCATCATCTCGATTGCGCTGGTCGCAGTCGCAGCTTTGATGGGGGCTTATTATGGCGGCACGGCATTCCTGCAAGGCAGCGCGAAAGCAAAGGCGAATGCGATTATCAACCAAGGCCAGCAGATCGCGGCAGCATGGATTACTTATACCGTCAATAATGGTGGCAACCGGGTGTTGATATCAGATGGCAACAGCTCGCTTCTTGCCATAGCAACATTAATCCCGACTTATTTACAGAATGAACCTTCAAATCCTGCACAGCCCGCAGCTCCAACCCTTACGGGATGGAATTTTATCAATTCGGATGACGATACGGATGGCGGCGATAATTATTATGCAACAGCCAACTCCGTGATTGCAGAAATTGACAGCCGTGAAATCTGTCTGGCAGTACGCCAGATGTCTGCCGGATCGGCAGCGACCCTAACTGATCATGGCGGTGGCGATCCCTTTGGGTCAGGCTACGCCATTGAACCTGCCAATGGCAAATTTGATTGTTTCTGTTTTTCCGGCTGCACCACTTACTTTTTTGTTTACAAGGTGTTTTAGGCCAATTCCCTTGCAAATTTCACCGGTTATCCTTTAATGGGCGGATGACCGAACGCTATAATATCAAAGCCGCAGAACAGAAATGGCAACAACGCTGGACTGACGCGAAAAGCTTTGAAACGCCGCGCGAACCCGTGCAGGGCAAGCAAAAATATTATGTGCTGGAAATGTTTCCCTATCCGTCCGGAAAAATCCACATGGGCCATGTGCGCAACTATACGCTGGGCGATGTAATCGCGCGCTGGCGCCGCGCGCAGGGTTATAACGTATTGCATCCGATGGGATGGGATGCATTCGGCCTGCCGGCGGAAAACGCGGCGATGGAAAATAAAATGCATCCGGGCGCATGGACGCAAAGCAACATCGCGCACATGAAACAGCAATTGCAGCAGATGGGCTTGGCGATTGATTGGGGCAGGGAAGTTGCGACATGTAATGTTGATTACTACCGCCACCAGCAAAAATTATTTCTGGATTTCCTGAAAAACGGCCTCGCGTACCGCAAAGAGTCTTTGGTGAATTGGGATCCGGTTGAAAACACCGTGCTTGCGAATGAACAAGTCGTGGACGGGAAGGGCTGGCGCTCCGGCGCGCCCGTCGAACGCCGCAAACTCAATCAATGGGTTTTGAAAATTACCGCTTACGCGGATGACCTGTTATCCGCCTTGCAATCCCTGCCGCGCTGGCCGGAAAAAGTGCGTCTGATGCAGGAAAACTGGATCGGCAAATCGCAGGGCGCGAATGTGGATTTCAAATTATCGAATAGTGATGAAACAATCCGTGTCTTTACCACGCGCCCGGATACTTTGTTCGGCGCAAGTTTCATAGGTTTGTCGCCGGATCATCCCATTTCAACCGATCTCGCCTCTCGCCACTCGCATCTCGCGTCTTTCATCCAGCAATGCCGCGCATCGGGAACTTCCGAAGCCGCTATTGAACAGGCCGAAAAAATCGGCATCGATACCGGATTGAAAGTTCTGCATCCGTTTACCGGCAAAGAATTGCCGGTCTGGATCGCGAATTTCATTCTGGCGGATTACGGCACGGGCGCGATTTTCGCCTGCCCCGCGCATGATCAGCGCGATCTGGATTTCGCGCGAAAATATAATCTGCCTGTCATTCCGGTGGTGCTGCCACCTGATGCAGATGCACAAACATTTGATGTCGGTACCGAAGCCTACACCGGCCCTGGTAAAATTTATCATTCTGAATTCCTGGATGGCCTTGAAACTGATGCCGCACGCGTAAAATCAATTTCCGAACTGGAAAAGCGCGCCGCGGGGCAGGGGATTGAAATTTTCCGCCTGCGCGACTGGGGCATGTCGCGCCAGCGTTATTGGGGCTGCCCGATCCCGGTCGTTTACCGCGTGAGCGACGGCGCAATGGTGATGTTGCCGGAAAATCAATTGCCGGTGCAGTTACCTGAAGATGTAGATTTCGATGCGCCGGGCAATCCGCTGGATCGCCATCCGACGTGGAAATACACAACATGTCCTGAAACCGGTGAACCTGCGATCCGCGAAACGGATACGATGGACACATTCATGGACAGTTCGTGGTATTTCGCGCGTTACACTGATCCGCAGAATACGCAAAAAGCATTTGATAAAGATATTGCGGATTACTGGCTGCCGGTGGACCAATATATTGGCGGCGTTGAGCATGCGGTGTTGCACCTGCTTTATTCCCGCTTCTTCACGCGCGCGATGAAGGCTTGCGGCTATCTGTCCGTCGATGAACCGTTTGCGGGATTATTCACCCAAGGCATGGTAACGCACGAAACATTCAAAGACGCAAATGGCGCATGGTTATTCCCTGAACAAGTGACACGCGACGAAAAGGGCGGCGCGGTGATCACTGCGACCGGCCAACCTGCAACGATGGGCCGCATTGAAAAAATGTCGAAATCGAAAAAGAATGTCGTCGACCCGCAAAACATTATCGATGCCTACGGCGCTGATGCCGCGCGTCTGTTTATTTTATCGGACAGCCCGCCCGAACGTGATTTGGAATGGACGACCTCCGGCATCGACGGCGCATGGCGTTACGTCAACCGCGTGCATCGACTAATATCTATTTCATTAGACGGATTACCTGCACAAGGAACGACAAAACCTGATGCTTTTTCTGAAGAAGGTTTAAAATTGAGACAGATAGCACATCGTGCCATTGTTTCATTTGGGAATGATCTTGAAAATTTTGCGTTGAATAAAGCCGTTGCTCGCGTACGCGAGTTAACGAATGCCATTGAAGATCTCAATGCGCTTGATCCAGCATCTCATCAAAAAATGGCAAACTATCAAAACGATGCTTGGGCAAAGCGCGAAGCGATTGAAATCGCCCTGCAACTCTTGGCGCCAATGATGCCGCATCTCGCGGAAGAATTATGGGAAGCGATCGGGAATAAAACCTGGCTCGCGGATACCGCGTGGCCGAAGGCTGATGAAACATTACTCGAAGATGATACAGTAACCGTTGCCGTTCAAGTCAACGGCAAACTCCGCGCCACCATCACGCTGCCCAAGGATGCTGACAAGGCAACGGCGGAAGCTGCCGCACTCGCGGAACCCAATGTGATGAAAACATTGAACGGCGCGCAACCGAAAAAAATCATTATCGTGCCAAATAAAATTGTAAATTTGGTGGTGTGACATAAAACCCTTGCAATCCAGAGACCAGATCAAGCAAAACAGATTATTCATATTTAATAGAGATAAAAATGCCAATTACAGACATCGATAGGCCCGGGATTGAAGATCCGCTTAGCAATAGCGGTGACCGTGAGGAATACATCGGCTTTCAAGATTTGATGGAAGCGTTGCATCACGGCCGCTTCGTCAGAAGCCATCTTTCTTCCACGCCCGAAGATGTCCGCAACGCCGCCATCAATACGGTGGTCTGCTTGTTGTTCAATGATAGTTTTTTTAAATTAATGAGGGGCCAGAACATTATCCCATTTTATTATGCGCCGTACGACTTCGAAGAAACCTGTCAAAGCCTCTATATTCACAAAGAAGGATTTGAGCAAAGCCTAGCCAATCCGGATTTCACGCATTATGCCCTGCAGGCGGACTATCTTGCCGAGAGTAATGTGGTCGTAGCGCAAAGGGCGGTTAATGATTTAGAAAAATTAGTGCGATCCACCTTTGGCACAGATAAATTTAAACTTTGGGATAAAGGTTTAAGAGTAGTTGATGCCCCGTTATTTGAACGGCGCGCACGCCCAATGGTGGAAAACATGGCGGATGCGTTTTTTCCGATTATGGAATTTAATTTTAGCCTCTCCCGACAACCGTGGCCGGAACCGAATTAAGCCGCTTTGGCCAGCTCGCCCTGGGTTAGCAATGCGAGCAGGGCATCCGCAGAGGTCGCGCCGCGCAAACGTTCGGTCACTGCGCCATCACGCAGCAGACGCGAAATTGCCGCCAGTGCCTGCAAATGATCCGCACCTGCACCATCCGGTGACAGCAGCATGAACACCAGATCCACCGGCTGATCATCCAGCGCATCAAAGGCAATCGGCTGATGCACCTGCGCGAACAAACCCACCACACGCGGGCAGTCTTTTAATCGCGCATGGGGAATGGCGATGCCTTTGCCCACACCCGTGGATCCTAATTTCTCACGCTGAATAACCGCATCTAAAACCACGCGTTCATGAATGCCGGTGATTTTTGCGGCCTGGCCCGCCATGAGAGTGAGTAATGTTTTTTTATCGCCGACGCGAACATCGGCCATCACACCCTGGGAATTCAAAAAATTAATCATCTGGGGAACGACTCCGTTGGTGGAATGATTTTAGGCTGAAATCACTTTGGATGGAACTTCATCCTTGTGGTGGTCGGTCAGTTTGGACTTGTACTTCTTTACCTGCGTCAATAATTTTGCCTGCGCCATGTCATAGGCCGCATAGGCATCCTCGGCTTCGCCGCTGGCGGCCAGGATTTCACCCGGCACATGGGCCGTCATATCCACCGTGAAGGCGGAATTTTGTTTTGAAACAGTCACATGGGCATCCAGTGAGCGTTCAAAATAATGCGTGAGATGTTCGGAAAGCGCATTTGTGATATGGCCGCGCAGCGCGTCACCCACATCCATGCCTTTCCCTTTGACTTCAATATTCATCAGTGCCCCATAATACCTGCCGCCCCATTCCACTGTCAAGCAAACAAAGAAGTCTTTGTTATTATTAAATTTTTATGACGGCGGCGGCTCGATTTCAAATCCATAATTTTTCTGTGGGCGGCGGGATTGGTCCCGTGCGCTGCGCATCCAGTTCAGAGTCTGCGCGCCACCATTGCACAGCAAAATTTCCTCTGTGCCATGAAAAGTGAGAATGATGGCCGGCTTTGGGGTTTCAGGCCTGGGCGGATCAATACAAAGATCACATGCCTGCTCAATTTTTTTCACCCGCTGCAGGTTGATCCACTTCGTGCCGTGCTGATCGTTGTAGCTAGCCCAGCCGGGAAGACCGTGAACCTGTTGCAAACTCGTTTCCGGCAGATTGACCAGAGAGGTGCTGTTATCTGCTGTGGTAATGGTGATATCTGCCGCGCGGGCGTAGTGCGGGCCATGTCGGCCAGGACGCATGATATCTTTCGCCGTATCTAATCTGGTGCGCGCCATTCTTTTTCTGGGCAAAGAAAATTTATAGAATAGGGATTGCTGCAATTGCTGTGCCCATTTTTCGCACTGTCTTTGCATGCGGTTTTTGGGCACATAAACGATCCGCATTATCTTTCCATCCTTTGCTTCCAGATAACAAATATCCTTTAGCGGCACGCGGTGGGTGCCCCTACGGGTATCGACAAAAGAAAGTAGGTTTTCTTGGGTCATTCAGGGCTGAAAATTAGCAAAACAGCCGCTACAGGCACAAGTTTTTTAAGGCGCGAAATAGTTGCAGAGCGGATTATGGCGGCGGATTGGCCCCGATAGCGGCCATCCCCATCTTGCCTGCGCCTGGCAGTGTCATCTTCCAGCGCATCGATCCATTTCCATGCCACTGCTCACACCGCCCCAAATGGTGAATTTTCATTGCTATATT
>DPZW01000060.1:6979-7452 GCA_003536545.1 Rhodospirillaceae bacterium | reverse complement strand
GGCCATCCTTGACAGGCGCGGTGTTGTAGGATGTGGCCCAGCTTTTGGCGACATTTTCAACCTGCACGTCCAATTGCCCTGCAAAAAAAGCCTGCAATAAAACAATCGGGTCGCGGAAATAATCATATGTGATCAGATCAAAATTATACTTGCCGCGGTTCACAGGCAAATCTTTGCCCCAATAATTCGGATCGCGCTCCAAGACAATTTTGCGCGGTGCATCCACGAGTTTAATTTTATAGGGGCCTGAGCCCAGCGGGGCATTGAGGGTCGTTTGCGAGAAATCACGATTTTCGCTGGTCCAATAATGTTTAGGTAAAACTGGCAGCTCCGCCAGAATGGTCGGCAATTCCTTGTTATTTACATTGCCCAGCGCAAAAATCACAGTCCGGTCGTCTGGTGCGGAAACTTCAGCCACATCTTTAAAATAACTGCGGTAGAACGGATGACCTTTGCTGCGCAGAATATCAAAG
>DPZW01000060.1:2397-6807 GCA_003536545.1 Rhodospirillaceae bacterium | reverse complement strand
GTGCTCTTCCGATCTCGCAGAATATCAAAGGTCCAAACCACATCCTGCGCTGTAATTTTTTTACCATCTTGCCAGCGCGCGGCAGGATTGATTTTAAAAGTCACGCTTTTGCGGTCTGATGCCACAGCAACGCTTTCGGCGACCAGGGGATATTTGGTATTCGCTTCATCAGATGATGAAGTCATTAATGTGTCCAGCGTCAGGCCAAGTCCCTGCGCAGTTTCACCACGCAAAATAAAACCATTCAAACTGTCAAAGCCGCCCAGTGCGCCGAGGCGCAGATTGCCACCTTTTGGCGCGTCGGGATTTACATATTCGAAATGATTAAACCCCGCACCATATTTCGGTGCATCATCATACAGGGTGAGGTAGGGTTTGAAATTGCCCTCCGCCATAACGGCAGAGGGTAAAATCAATAAGACAAGGGCAGCAAGCCAGCGCACGAGTTATTTGGTCGCGGTTGCGAAGCTGACCGTCGCTGTCATTTCAATTTTCTGATCGACGCTGAAACTCGCACCGCCAGCAGAACCGGGGGCAGAAGATGCCACGCTGTCCATGGCCATCATTTCCATGCGTGCTGCTTTACCGCGCACCATGGGCATCGGCATGGGCATACCAAATGAACCATATTGAATGTCCGCGATGCGGTAAGTGCGGCCGCCAGCATTTTTATTCACACGTGCCAGTTCTTCATTAGCCTTGGTCAGCAAGACCGCGCGCAGCTTGGCGCGCCCAGCTTCCATTTCATCCAGTGTCGGGGACATATCCGTGCCGGAGACTGTGAATTGCAAGCCTGGGCGGCTCGCGGCTTTTGCCGCTGCTGTCAGTCCTGTGAGTTGTGCTTCGGGCAACCGTGCTTCCAGCAATGCGTTCCAGCGCGTGAGGCCTGTCTGGTCAGTGGAATTATTGAAATTTACCATGCGCCAGCTGGTTTTGGCAATTTTTTGCGCGCCTGCCATAATTTCCTTGCGGGTATTGGCGGCATCGGAATCTTTCAGTGCGGCATCCACAGACAGCGTCACTTTGCCGCTGGTTGCTGTCACGTAATCTTCTGCAGATAATTGCACGGTGATGCTGTCATCGGGTTGCGGCCAGGTTTGTGCCATGGCGGGCGCAGCAATGGCAATCATTGCCAGTGCGAATAGAATTTTTTTCATCATGGTTTTTTCTCCGGTTAGAAATCGATGTTGGCATAATGGGCTGCCGGCGGCAGACCAGGGAAACTATCCGCCAATAGCGGGCGGAACGACGGACGCGATTTAATGCGGCCATACCAGGTTTTGGCGGCTGGATAATTTGTCCAATTCAGGTCGCCCAGATAATCAATGACAGATAATTGCGCGGCGCAATTCAGATCGGCCAGCGTTAATTGGTCACCCGCCAGCCAACGCCGCAATTCTGTTTGCGCGCCAATCCATTTCAAATAGGCATCTGCGGCATCTAATCCTGCGCGGATGGCACGGCTATCAGGCGCGCCTGTCCGCTGCACACGCTTGAGTAATCTTTCGCCATATAATTTATCTGTCAGATCGCGCGCCATATGATTATTGAGCCAGTCAAGCAGGCTGCGGGTTTCTGCGCGATCGGCAGAATTGCCGCCGCCCAAAAGATTTTCCAGCGGATATAATTCTTCAAGGTATTCCGTAATCGCGCCTGCACCCGCAATCGGTGTCCGATCTTCATCTACAAGCAGCGGCACCTGCCCACGCGGGGATAATGCCAATACGGCGGCTGGCAAATGGCCAAGCTCAACCGCTTCGGCCCCGAACTGCAATTTTTTTTCCGCGAGCGCGAGGCGCACCAGTCGCCCTTCGGGTGACAGGGGAAAATGATAAAGAAGGCGCATATAAAATCTTTAACAGACAGCCCAAAAAACTAAAGACGGAATCAACCGCTTAACCTATGTTTAATCATGACAAATGCGTGGCTGGACCCGGCCTTGATGGGGTTGGTGGAAGGGATTACCGAGTTCCTGCCGGTTTCATCCACCGGGCATATGATTTTGGCGCAGCAATTGCTGGGCTGGCAGGGCGTGACCGGCAAGGTTTTTGAGGTTGTGATTCAGTTGGGTGCAATCCTGGCAGTCTCTGTTTTATATTTTCGCCGCCTGTTCAATGTCGTGATTGATCTCCCTAGCAAAAAATCAGCACAAAACTTTACCCTTGCCGTGCTGGTGGCATTTTTGCCTGCTGCTGTGGTTGGATTTCTGGCGCATGATTATATTGCGGCTGTATTGTTTAACCCGCTTGTGGTGTCATGGGCACTGTTGCTGGGCGGGATTGCCATCATTGTGATCGAAAGATTTTTTGACCCGGTGGATAAATATAACGAAGTTGAAGAATTCACGCCGATGCTGGCGTTTAAAATCGGCGTGATTCAATTGCTCGCGCTGATCCCTGGTGTATCGCGTTCGGGTGCAACCATTATGGGGGCGACGCTGCTGGGCGCATCACGTAAATCATCGGCAGAATTTTCATTTTTCCTGGCTATTCCGGTGATGGTGGGCGCATCTGCGCTTACGCTTTATAAAAACTGGCATGAACTGACCGATGCAGATTTTCAGGCCATTGCCATAGGTTTTGCCGTGGCTTTTATTTCTGCACTTATTGTTGTGGATTTATTCGTGAAATTTGTTTCTCGCAATGGCTTCACGCCGTTCGGCTGGTACCGGGTGATTATCGGCGCGACGATGCTGGTTTATTTGTCTTAATGCCTGAAATGGCGCATGCTGGTGAAGACCATTGCTAATCCGGCTTCATCCGCCGCCGCGATTACTTCATTGTCGCGCATGGATCCGCCCGGTTGAATAACGGCAGTTGCGCCAGCAGATGCGGCTGCAAGCAAACCATCCGCAAACGGGAAAAACGCATCCGATGCCACCACGCTGCCGATGGCCAAACTCTCATTTAATCCGGCGGCCCGCGCCGCTTCATCAGCTTTATGCGCCGCGATGCGCGATGAATCCACGCGGCTCATCTGGCCTGCACCGATGCCGACAGTTGCCAGGTCTTTGACGTAAACAATCGCGTTGGATTTCACATGCTTTGCCACGCGCCACGCGAATTGCAGATCACGCAATTGTTCTGCGGTCGGTTGTTTCTTCGTCACGCATTTCAGCGTTGAAACATCAATCACGCCGTTATCACGGCTTTGCACCAGTAATCCGCCAGCAACCGTTTTGACCCAAGTGCCTTTTGTTGCAACTTCTGGCAATGAGCCCGCAACCAACACACGCAAATTCTTTTTGCTGGCAAGAATGTCTTTTGCAGCCTGTGACACGGACGGCGCGATCACCACTTCAGCAAATAGTTTTGCAATTTCTTCTGCAGTCTTGCCGTCCAGTTCGCGGTTGACGGCGATGATGCCGCCGAATGCGGAAACCGGATCACAGCGCAGCGCAAGCTGATAAGCATCATAAAGATTATCACCTTCAGCAACGCCGCATGGGTTCGCGTGTTTGATAATCGCAACTGCAGGGCGCGTAAATTCCGCTACCAATTCATAGGCGGCGTCAGTGTCATTAATATTATTGTAAGATAACTCTTTGCCTTGTAGTTGCTGTGCGGCCACCACCCCGGGGCGATTTTCACCGGTGGCATATAACGCTGCCGATTGATGTGGGTTTTCGCCGTAACGCAAAGATGAAACCAGTTTCCCCGCAAAAGAAATTTCACCCGGCGCGGCATCAGTTTGCTGATTGAACCAGCCGGAAATTGCTGCATCATAAGCAGCTGTGTGGCTGTAAGCCTTGCTCGCCAATCCACAGCGCAATTCACCAGAAATATTATTACTCTGCAAAGCCGCCAGAATTTTTTCGTAATCTGCAACATCTGTTATGACCAGCACATGCTTATGATTTTTCGCCGCTGCGCGGATCATCGCCGGGCCGCCGATGTCGATATTCTCGACCACGGCGTCGAATCCGGCCCCGGACTCAACGGTTGATTCGAACGGGTAGAGATCGACCCAGACGATATCGATCGGCCCGATGCCGTGGGTCGTCATGGCCTCGGCGTGGTCGGCCGCGTCACGCACCCCCAGCAGGCCGCCGTGGACCACGGGGTGCAGGGTCTTGACCCGGCCGTCCATCATCTCGGGGAAGCCGGTCAGGTCGGCCACGTCCTTCACCGGCAGGCCGAAGCTGACCAAATTCGTATGCCNNGCCGATGTCGATATTCTCGATGCATTCGTCAAAGCCTGCGCCGCTCGCAACCGTTTCGCGAAACGGATATAAATTTACCACCAGCATATCGATGCCGGTGATGCCATGTTCCTTCATCGCGGCCACATGTTCGGGCACGTCGCGGTCGGCTAATAATCCACCGTGAATTTTCGGATGCAGCGTTTTCACGCGGCCATCCATGATTTCGGGAAAGCCGGTCACGCCGGAAACTTCCGTCACGGCAATGC
>DPZW01000060.1:0-2149 GCA_003536545.1 Rhodospirillaceae bacterium | reverse complement strand
CCGCAAGGGCACGGGCAAATTCAACAATACCGGTTTTGTCGGAAACAGAGAGTAAGGCGCGCTTTATCATAAGATAATAGAAGTTAGAAGGTAGAAGATAGGGCTTTGACATCGCATGAATTGATGCAAAATTCTACCCTCTGCTATCTATTTTCTATCCCCTTTTTTCCCGTGCCAGTTTCCAGTTGATCTGGCAGGGGCCGGTGGTTTCGCCGTGGATAACCAATTGCACGCTGCGCCGCTGGGCATTGCCATCGGGGCTGTAAATGCTGGGCTCCAGCCCCAGTGCCGCATTGCCTTCAAATCTGAATCGCCAGCCACCGCCTGATGGCAGTTTGACCAAAACAGTTTGGCCGTCCTGCGTCAGGGATGCCTGCGCGTTGGGATGCAAATGAAAACGAATGGCGAAATGTGCGTGGCTATTGCTGCCGGATAATTTTTCAACCCCTGTCAGTGTTTCACCATTATCTTCCAGGGTCAGTGTGCGCTGGTGCATAAAACCAAAATTTTCGCGGTAGCCATCATGCCGTGCATCCAGACGCGTGGATTGTGGTTGTTCATCGCGTGTGACGGTCACGAAATTCGGGCGAGTTTTAATCCGCCGCGCGGCGGTTTGTGCAGCAATGAATTCCGATGAATTGGTATCATTCAGGCATAAGGTGGAATGCGCAGCCGTAGCAGCGAGTGCGGCACGCCAGGGCCCAGTGCCGCGATAACAACCACAATTCACAATTAATCTGTCCTTGCCCACTGAAAATTCAAATGCCAATGTGCCTGCATGCGATGTGGGTGCCAGTGCAGGCTGACCCGCATCCAAAATCAATAACGATCGCCCCTGCGCCGCGCGCTCATAGCCGCTGACATTCGCACTTTTTAATGTGCGGCGCGCATCGGCCTGCGCCAGCACGGCATCCAGTAAAACCGGCGCCTGTTCGGTTGAATGGTGAAATAACGCCAAGCCACCATCACCATGACGGAATAATTTAATCATCAGGGCCGCACGCTCAATGCCGGCAGAAATTTCATCCGGAATAGGTTGCCGCGCGGATGTCAGGGCAGAACGCACGCACATCATGCCCATCAGGATCGTGAATAACATGCCTGGGCTGCGCGAAATATGTCCACCATCAGGTAAAATCTGTTGCTCAATTTCACGGCGGTAATGGCGCAAACCAGCCTGCAGATAATCCACGCGCCCCGGCAGCGCAAGACCGGATAAAATTAACCCCTCCAGTGCCGCTAGCAGTTCCGCGCCCGCCAATGCGCCGGGAAGGACGCGCGCCAGGTGACAGGCTTGCCGTGCGATACTGTCGTAAACCGCAAAACGAAAATTATCATCCGCGCTGGCGCAGAAAAAATCATGATGCTGCAGCCAATGGCGCAAGCGCAAACCCGTGGATAACGGATCCCAGGCCTCTTCCTCCCATTCCGGGAATTCTTCCAGCCATGCGCCAACCCACCGACGCGCCACGCGGCGCGACTGGTCGCCAGACGCCGCGCGCAGATCACGCAACCAGGCAAAACGATGCATGGCCGCGCGCCAGCCGTGCGAAGAGGTATGCGGATAAAAATCCGGCTCGCGGCAGGTAATATTTTGTCCAGCCAGGGCAAACACACCATTTTGCATTTGTACGCCCAACTCGGCTTCGGCAGGCCACATATCCTGCGGTGGGATTTGCAATTGTGCCGGCGCATCCTTCGCCAGTGTTAATTTATAAATTGGGGAACCAAATAACAGGCCGCGCAGGGAGCGTTGCAGAGAAAAGGGCGGTTGTTCTTCGCGCAGGGCCTGCGACATTGCTATCCCCGCAATTGCGAAATAATTTTCGCATATTCAGATTTATCTTTGCCAAAAATCGCTGTACCCGCAATTAATACATTCGCACCCGCTTCAATCACGCCCGCAGAGTTATCCGGCGTAATCCCGCCATCAATGGCCAGCCGAATATCACGGCCGCTGGCTTTGATTTTATCATGCACAGCGGAAATTTTGTCATGCAGCGGCAAAAATGCCTGTCCCCCAAAACCGGGATTAACGGTCATAATCAAAACCTGATCGATAATACCCATCACATGATCAATTTCATCCACATGCGTCGCTGGATTCAAAACCACGCCAGGCTTTTTGCCGGCAGCTTTAATGGTCTGT
>DPZW01000074.1:7131-7367 GCA_003536545.1 Rhodospirillaceae bacterium | reverse complement strand
GGTATGGGCAGAAGCAGGCGGCGAATTCACCACGATTTTCAACCGGCTTTTGCCCTACCGGCACGCAACCCAGATGTGTGCAAATTCCCACGACAATCAACCACTCCGGCTTTTGTACGCGCACTTCATCGGTTTGTTTGTCGCGCAGGTCCGCGACATTCACTTTTTCTGCTTCAGCAATTTCTTCTGGTGTACGCCGACGCACAAAAACCGGCTTGCCGCGCCACATCACCGTA
>DPZW01000074.1:0-6983 GCA_003536545.1 Rhodospirillaceae bacterium | reverse complement strand
GGCTTGCCGCGCCACATCACCGTAATCGCCTGACCAACCTGGATGGGTGTCAAATCCACTTCTGTGGTCGACATCGCCAGCGTATCAGCCGCCGGGTTCATTGACTGGATAATGGGCCAGGCTACCGCCCCCGCCCCGACTGCGCCAAAAGCGGCAGCAGTCATATATATGAAGTCCCTGCGGGTGGGGTGTTCAGTGTCAGTCTGTGAAGTCATGCGAAAAAACCATCATTTGATTCAGCCAAGAGATTGATATATCTGCTTAAGCTCAATTTGGAAAGTCCCGATGCTCCGCCTTGCCCTCTATCAGCCTGATATTCCCCAAAACACGGGGGCCGTGATCCGCCTGGCCGCCTGCCTGGGCGCGGCTGTGGATATCATCGAGCCCTGTGGCTTCATCTTTGACGATGCCAAGGTCAAACGCGCCCATATGGATTATATCGAATATGTGGAAATCCGGCGGCATGTGGATTTGAAAGCCTTTGAAGCCGCTTATCCTGATGCCCGGCATTTGCTGCTCGCGCCAGAGGGGAAATCTTCGATTTATAACTATGGCTTCAAGCAGGATGATATTTTGATCCTCGGCCCCGAAAGCAAAACCACCCTGCCCGAATTGGTAAAATATGCGGATGATGTCATCAAAATCCCGATGGCGGCGGGCGCGCGTTCACTGAATGTTGCGATGGCGGGCGCAATTGCCTTATCTGAAGCACGGCGGCAATGGTTGGCATAAACGCGCTGGATGCACGCTGGCTGCACGAAGGTGCAGCAGACGAAAATCAATATCAGGAATTTTTGACCCGCCGCCAGGCGGGTGAACCCGTCCACCGCATCCTGGGATGGCGGGAATTCTGGGGCATGAAATTCTATCTTTCACCTGAAACGCTGGAGCCGCGACCGGACAGCGAAACGATGATTGAAGTTTTATTAAAAGAAACGCCAGACAAAAATTTTCAGTTTAGAATTTTAGATATGGGCACCGGCACAGGATGCCTGTTGCTGGCCGCGCTCAAAGAATTTCCAAACGCAACAGGTATCGGCATTGACCAGTCTGCAGACGCCATCGCCACCGCAGAAAAAAACGCAATCGAAAATAATCTTGCCGCGCGTGCAAAATTTTTACAACTCGACTGGCATGATACGGACAGACTCTGCGCACTCGGCACATTCGATATTATTTTATGTAACCCGCCTTATATCCCGACGCACAACATTGAAGATTTGCAGTCCGAAGTCCGCCAGCATGACCCCATGCGCGCATTGGACGGCGGGCCAGATGGACTTGCGCCTTATCGTATAATTGCACCACACCTTGCGCATCTGCTCAAACGCACAGCCATCGCATTATTTGAATTCGGTCATGATCAAGCAACAGATATTCAGGATATTATGAGCAGCCATCATTATCAAACCAGCCCAGCCTATCAGGATCTGGGCGGCAATGACCGGGTAATTATTGTTAGTAACAAGAATTCATAATTTGAATGGGCAAACAACGCGAACGGCTTGCCGCGCGGCTGCACCGGTATCCTGCACTGCCTGTTTTACGGTTTTCGGCATGGTAGCAAAACTTAAACCTGATGCACCAGAACCCATAAAACAGCCGCCAATCACCATCAAGTTTCTGCCGACTTCCTGACTATCAGGATAAACGCTCGCACCTGCCAGGAATAAACCCAGGCCACCCAATGTATAATTAATCGCAATGCCATTCCAATTGGTGGGTGGATGATCCTCAGATTTATTTTTAATGCTACGGATACCATCCACCGTTACGCCGCCATTGCCAAAAAAGAATGGCAAAAAATTTGCGCCCGCGATGAATGCACCAAACCACCACCAGTGATGATTCTGGGCCTGCGCCATTTGATAAAAACCATTCCCGCCCAGCGTGGCACAGGCACTCAACCCTGCAAGACCTGATATCAAGCTTGCTACGGTTTTAACACCTGTCCATTTTTCTTTTGCATTTTTGAAAACATACAGGCACAGGCCTGCCAGGGCTAATGCACCCCCGCCGGCCTGCACCAGCGGCCCGGCAATAGGATCAGATGGCGCGGTCAATACAGTAATGACCGCCCCCGAAGTTAAAAAGGTCGGCCCTACGTTATTTCTTAAAAACTGTGCCGTTCGGCGCATGTTATCTCCACAAATTATTTCCAAGATTTGCAATAAATCTGTCCATTCTGTCAATTATTTATTGGCAATCCCCCCTGGCCTGCGCTAATCATAGGGCCTAGCGGCAGCGCGGCATGGCTTTGGGCCACCCGACATGGAAAATGAAACGCCCCGCCCAGCACTCAAGGAGTTATAAATTTTATGAGACCCACGCATAATAATAATCAACGTCGCCACCGCAATAATAACCGCGGCGGTTATAACAACCGTGGCAACAATGGCGGTGGCAATCGCCCTTTCAACCGCAATCATTCACATGACAGCGTTAATCCTGCGGGTGGCCGCCTGCGCGGCACTGCCCAGCAATTGATGGAGAAATATCAGGAACTGGCACGCGCCGCCGCCGCCGCAGGTGACAGCACACTGGCCGAAAATCAACTGCAGCATGCCGAACATTATGCCCGTGTGTTGAATGAACATCTGGAAGCAACGGGTGCGCGGATGGATCACAATCAAAATGATTCAGATGGTCATGATGATGGTGATAGCGAAGTAACAACTTATCCACCCGTACAGGCCCAAGCCCAGCCGCGGATGCCGGAAGAACAACCATCATTGGGTGATTTTGATCCGCCGGAATTTTTGCGGCCCAAGAATTAATTTAAGTTACTTTGGCCCAAATTTATAGCTGGCTGTCGGTTTAAGCGGCAGATTCCTGTTTAATGCCTTATTAATAAGGCCATGAGTAATCAGATGTACTTCATTGCCGAATTGGTCACGGTCCTTCAGTAGCATGGCAAATAGCGACATACGCCTGCTGCCTTTAATACTCTTAATTACCGCACTATCAGGAGACCTATCTCCTGATTCACGTTTCTGCCTGACAAGATTATCCACAGTCTGACATACGATTTCTTTTCCTCTATCCATCCCTTCGGTTGGGGTGGGTGAGCGGCCGGGCCTAAGCTCCGCAATCATTTGTGCACGAACTTCCGGATCGATGTCTCTGATCTTTTCAGCCACAATTTTAAGACGCTCTAACGCCGTGCCCTCAAGAGCTGCATTCTGAAGCATCAATGTTCTTTCTAAAGATGGGTCTCCCAATGCAATTTGACCATTATAACGCACCCTTTGACCTTCAATTCCCAATTGCGCACGCTCCATGATACGATGAATATCATTATCATCCATTTTTTTGTCCAGAATAGCTTTGTTCATAATTTTCATCGCGCGGTATATCAGGACCGCATCGCGGAAATTTTGACTGCCAATGCCCTTTTCCATTCCCAGATTCCGGCCATAGCGGCCAGTCACCAGATCCAGATATTCAGCCGTATAGTTTGCCATCCGAAATTCTCTGCCCTGATCCTTGCATAGAACCACGGCCACCGCCTGATCGATCAAAATCTTTGCACCTGGCGTGACAGTATTCGGACGGCCCGCCTTTTCCCACAATGCTGGAATCTCCCCGAGCACACGGTTAAACATATCGTGCTGCGCAGCCTCATCCCCTGGAAACTGTTTTTGAACGCGCGCTACCAGATCAGAGAACGCACCGCCTGCCACACGGTAGGCTTCAATCTGCTCTTCTTTAAGGCCGCGCAGGAAACTGCGTGAATTATAAAAACTCTTTGCACCTTCAACTTCCGGCTCGCGGCATGTCACTTCCGCAATGACTGCTTCCACCTTGCTAAGTTGCTGCATTACCGGATGGGTATCAATCTGCTCTGGCGAAAATTTATCCTTCAACAACTCATGGATGACGGTCCGCATATTGCTGTGCGCCGGGCCATCACTCAACTCGCCAATTGCGACATCCACTTTATCCGCACCGGCACGAATGGCATCTACCATGACATGCGATTTTGCGCCGTGCATATGCAGGTTGATTTTCATTTCATCAAAACCGCTTTCATTCAGCTTTGCGCGCACAACCTGGATAAGTAGAACCATATCTGCATCGCCTACGCCTGCATAATTCTTAATGACGATCTCATTCGCGCCCAATTTAGCCAGCTCAATGGCGTAATCCGCGTAATCTGAAAATTCCCAGGCGCGTGGCCCGTCAGGCTCAGTGATATAACAAAGCGAACCTTCTATAATGACGCCACTGTTTGGACAATTTTTCTGGTGTGTTTTTAAAATACCAAAGCCGGTTTTAACATTTTCAATGTCATTCATCATGTCAAAGACACGGAACACGCGCACACCGCCTGCAATTGCTGCTTCAATGGCTTCTTTTTGAACTTCCTCTGATACTGGCTTAAAGCCGAATCCCTGACGTCCACGGTAAAGACACTGCATCATTAAATTGGGCGCAGCCGCATTCATAACTTCCAGATTCTCAAGCGGATCTTCAAACAGGAAACGTGCAGGCTGTGCAACTTGTCCGCCGCCCCATGTTTCAACCGGCGCCATTTTAACGCCAAGATGTTTTTCAACGTCCAATGAAAGCTGGTTAATTTCTTTCAGTGCTGCAACCACATCCGCAACCGGCCATTTATTCCCATCCCATGACTGAATTCCGTCACGCACGGAAACGTCACGCAAGCGTGGAAAAATTTTGGCAAGTGCCTGAGTTAATTCTGAATCAATTATGGCATTCATATTTTCATAACTTTCATTAATTATGTCATTTCAACATATTTTCTACTCTTCTGATAATTGGCATGGGTATTTTCTGTCAAGGACAATAATCGTTTCATGAATTTTCTTTGATTGCCCCGAATCTCATGTAGAATGGCAGTAACGATTGGATTTGCAGCTTGATAACAAATTCCCGGTTTTTGCCCCCTTCCCGGCCTGATTTCTCAGTCCTCATGCCCTCTACCCGTGCCGCGCCAGCCCAATGCGCGGCATTTTCATTTTCAGCTCTTTCACCCCCCACCAACCCACGGAGCAATCTATGGCAAAACCCCGCCGCCACAACTTTGTTGTGCACCAGAATTCCAATGCAGATGACTGGGGGCAGAGCAAGCGCAGCGGGGGCAAACGCGGGAGCTGGTCGCCGGTTGATGAAGATATCACGCCGGACCGCGAACAAAGCTATGTGCGCAAGGTCAAGCCGCGCAGTGAAAATCAGGAAGTCTTCATGCGGGCGATTAATCAGCACGCACTTACCCTTGCCCTGGGCCCCGCTGGGACTGGTAAAACCTATCTCGCCATCACAGCCGCCGTTGAGGCATTTGAAGCTGGTGAAGTCAGCCGCATTATCTTAACGCGCCCGGCCATCGAAGCTGGTGAAACATTGGGATTTCTCCCTGGCGATCTCGAAGAAAAAATGGCCCCTTATCTGCGGCCCTTGTTTGATTGTTTGGGCGAACGCATGGGCAGCAAACGTTTGCGTAAAATGATGCAGGACGGGGATATTGAAATTGCCCCTGTTGCCTTCATGCGCGGCCGTACGCTCAACAATGCATTTGTGGTGATTGATGAAGCGCAAAATTGCACTTATCAACAAATTAAAATGCTGCTCTCGCGCCTGGGCTGGCATTCCAAAATGGTCGTCACGGGCGACCCGGATCAATCAGATTTACTCGCCGGAATGTCTGGCCTTTCCGATATCGCCCGCCGCCTGTCTGTGGTTGAAAATATCGGTGTGGTGCAACTGACAGAACGCGATATTGTACGTCATCCCTTGGTCGGTGAGATCATCGAACGGCTTGCGTAGTTTTTTGGGGTTGGCTAGGCTGCTCCTGTCATAAGGAGCAGCCATGTCAAAGAACCCCACCACCATTATCATCATAGTCGCTATTATTCTCGCAGCCGTCATTGGATTTATGATGATTGCGCCCTCACAGCCTGAGCAAACGATGGTCGAAGAAACCATCACGCCACCTGATGGCGGTATTGAAACCGGCGGGATCGAATTGGGTGCTGCACCTTACGCATTATCCGGCACGAATGGGGAAATGATTACGGAAAAATCTTTCCCGGATAAATATAAATTATTTTACTTTGGCTTCACGCGCTGCCCGGATGTTTGCCCCGTTGGCATGGGCAACATCACCGCCGCCATGACTGCCCTGGGCGCAGATGCCGATAAGGTGCAGCCGATCTTCATCACTGTTGATCCTGCTTATGACACCCTGCAAATTGTCCAAGAATATCTGGCTGCTTTTGATAAACATTTTGTGGGCGCAACTGGCACAGCAGAACAAATCAAAGCAGCACAGGATAGCTTCCGCGTTTATGCGTCACAGGCCGAGCCGCCCGCCGCTGTAGAAGCCACTACGCCAGAACAAACACAGCCTGCGCCGCCAGCAACAGAGCATACACATGATGCCCATGCGGATCACGCAGCCGTCAGCACAGGCATGATAAACCATTCGGATTATATTTATCTGATGGATAAATCCGGCAAATTGCTGAATGTCTTCCCGGGCAATACGGACGGACAAACATTGGCCAGCAATATGCAAACTGTTTTGGCTGCTGAAATGATCCCGCCTGCGGATGGCATGCCCACTGCACCGGTTGAAACGGCTGTGCCTGTGCCAGATGCAATCCCTGCCACGCCAGAAGCAGCCCCCGCCCCAGCAGAATAGCTATTTTTTCGATAACACCTGTGTGAGTTTTTCAACATTCGCGCGCAGGTGATCGGGATTAATCGTGCCGACAATCGCGCCGTGCACGCCCGGATTAGCAAAAATAAATTCAAAAGTTTTTGTGGCGTTATCTGCATTGTCATGCACGGCATGGCCGCTGTTGAAAATCTTTTTCAGCAACACGCCGCAATTATTTTGTTTGGCGCGGGTAATCGCATTTTCTTCTGTGCGATATGCCGGCGAATAAGAAAGCATCATCACATCAAAAATTTCCGTGCCTACCTCAGCCGCTGCCACAGTTTTTGCTGATAGCCCAACC
>DPZW01000139.1:4474-5056 GCA_003536545.1 Rhodospirillaceae bacterium | reverse complement strand
ACCACAGATGTCAGGACACCCAATACCGCCAGCCAGATAAAGCCAGATTTCATCGCCGCCAATAGCACAAACATTTTACCCAGAAAACCTGCTGTGGGCGGAATGCCTGCGGCTGCAAACATTAAAATCGCCATGCACATTGCCATGCGTGGGCGACGCTTACCCAGACCAGCTAGATCATTCAATTCCTCTGCCGCTTCGCCCTGTTGTTGCAACAGCAAAATTGCCGCAAATGTGCCGAGAGAAATCACAATATATACCGCCAGATAAACCAGCAATGCGGCTATGCCGTTTTCGCCGCCCGTCAGTATTGACAATAATAAAAACCCAACGTGATTGATGGTGGAATAAGCCAGCAACCGTTTGATATTGGTTTGCATCAACGCCGCAAAACCACCCACACAAAGCGAGAGCGCAGCCGCCGCCCATAAAATCTGCGACCATGCCGTGGCCGCACCTAGCAACGGCCCGAGAAGGATTTGCGCCAAAACCAGTGCACCTGCAACCTTGGGCGCAGTTGTGAAAAATGCTGTCACTGGCGTTGCCGCGCCCTGGTAAACATCCGGCGTCCACATATGGAAC
>DPZW01000139.1:1433-4255 GCA_003536545.1 Rhodospirillaceae bacterium | reverse complement strand
ATCCGGCGTCCACATATGGAACGGTGCAGCAGAAATTTTGAAACAGAAAGCTGAGATAATAAAAACAAGCCCCAGCGTGATGCCCATGCCAGGCGTGCCAGATGCGATAAATGTCTGCAGTGTATCGTATTGAATGGAGCCTGACGCGCCATAGAGCAGGGAGACCCCGTACAACAACATCCCCGACGATAGCGCACCCAGAACAAAATATTTCAAACCTGCCTCAGTTGCACGTGCATTATCCCGCGCAAAAGCCGCCAGGATATAGAGCGAAAGACTTTGCAATTCCAGGCCGACATAGAGTGCGAGAAAATCCCGTGCCGAAATCATCAGGCACATGCCCAGCGTTGCCAGCAAAATCAAAACCGGAAATTCAAACCGGTAAACCTCTATCCGGCGTAGCGCGTGCGGCGCAAGCATCAGGCCACCAATCGCAGCCAGCATCGCCAGAATTTTTCCATAGCGCGTGATCTCAGTTTGCATGAAATGCAGTCCAAATGACACATCGCCATTTGCGGGCGTAAAGACAATAAAAATTAACGCAATCACCAATGTCGACATCGCGGTTTGGGCGGCAAGGCGTAATCCATTTTTGCCATAAGTCCCCGCCATCAGAGATAACAATGCACCTAGAAACAAAACCAACTCGCTGCTGAAAAACATCATGTCATGGGTGAATTGCTGCATCATTGTGCGGCTCCCGTGCTCACAGGATTTAGAATCGCCGTGATATTGGCTTGATAGATATGACTAAAACTGGTCGGATGAACGCCCATCCATATCACGAGCACCAGCAACGGCGCGAAAACAATCATTTCGCGTACTGTCAGGTCGCGCATGCGGCGCACATCCTGCGTCGCAGGTACGCCGAAAAATAAGCCACGATAAAGTTTCAGCATATAGGCCGCGCCCAAAATTACACCAATCGCCGCGAACAATGTAATGGTGGGTGCTGCTTGCCATGCGCCTAGCATCGATAAAAACTCGCCCACAAAACCGGACGTACCGGGCAACCCCACGGATGCCATGGTAAAAATCATTACCACTACGGCAAAGTTCGGCATGATAGATGCCAATCCGCCATAGGCAGAAATTTCGCGCGTGTGCAAACGATCATACATCACGCCAATACATAAAAACAGCGCGGCGGAGACAATCGTGTGCGAAAGCATCACCAGCATCGCACCGTCCAGACCCTGATGCGTAAAACTGAACAGACCCAGCGTGACAAAACCCATGTGCGCAACGGAAGAATAGGCAATCATTTTTTTCATGTCGCTTTGCGCGAGCGCAACCAGCGAAGTGTAGATAATCGCCACCGCAGATAAAATCATTACCAATGGTGCAAATAGCTGCGAAGCCTCGGGCAGCAATTGAATGCAAAACCGCATAAAACCATAACCGCCCATTTTCAGCAAAATTCCGGCCAAAATAACCGAACCTGCTGTGGGAGCCTCTACGTGCGCATCTGGCAGCCAGGTATGCACGGGCCACATTGGTGATTTAATTGCAAAAGATAAAAAGAATGCGGCAAACAGCCAGACCTGTATGCTCATTGGTAAATGATGCCCGAATAATGTGGTCAGTTCGGTTGAACCCAATTGCACATAAATGGTCAGCATCGCCAGCAGCATGAACAGCGATCCCAGCATGGTATAGAGGAAGAATTTATACGACGAATAAATCCGCCGCGCCCCGCCCCAGATGCCGATGATAAAAAACATTGGCAGCAATACGCCCTCAAAAAACACAAATAACAAAATCAGATCCAGCGATGAAAACACGCCGATCATCATGGTCAACAGTACCATCAATGCCATGTGATACATCGGCACGCGCGTTTCAATTGATTTCCATGAGCATAAAATCGCTGCCAAGGTCAGCAGCGAAGATGCCAGTACAAACCACAGCGCAATCCCGTCGATGCCGCGCACATAATAAATATTGGCCGGTGCGAACCAGACAAAACGCTCCACGAATTGAAAACCTGAATTACTGGCATCAAAATTTGTCACCAATAATAATGAAACGGCAAACGTGACAAGTGTTGTCCACAGTGCAGTCCAGCGGGCATTCTTCGCCACCACAGCTTCACTGCCACGCAGCGTAGCAATAAATGCTGCGCCGAGGAGCGGCAGAATTGTCAGAACGGAAAGAATGGGGAAATTCATCGCACGCCTCCGAACAATAGCCAGCCGATGAGCAATACCAATGCCATCAACATCACAAAGGCGTAATGATACAGATAACCTGTTTGGAATTTGGAAAAGCGCGCGCCGATGAAACTGCTGGCTGCCGCTGTGCCATCCGGGCCAAACCGGTCGATGACGGCGCGGTCGCCGTAACGCCACAATAATTTGCCGAGCAGCGGCGCGCCCGCCGCAAAAACCGTCCCGTAAATCTTGTCAAAATAGAATTTATTTTCGACTAGTTTATTCAGAGGTGCAAATTTCTTTGCAAACCATGCCGGGAAATCCGGTTCACGCAAATAGGCGAACCAGCCGAATGCCAGCCCCAAAAGCCCCGCAGCAGCCGGTACAATTTTCACCCATGTCGGCACATGATGCGCATGTTCAATCACTTCCTGATGCTGCGGTAACACGGCTGCTTCCCAGAACAGGGCATAATGTTCGCCCACGAAATAATCATAGGCCAGCGCACCTGCCAGTAATGCACCTGCCGCCAGCACGAATAAAGGAATGAGCATGGTCATGGGTGCTTCGTGAATGTCATGCACGTGATCAGCATCCCAGCGCGGACGGCCGTGGAAAGTCATGAAAATCACCTTGGACGAATAGGCCGCCGTCATAAAGGCCACCAGA
>DPZW01000139.1:852-1142 GCA_003536545.1 Rhodospirillaceae bacterium | reverse complement strand
TTTGGAATAATAACCGGCGAAAAACGGCACGCCCATCAGCGCAAGCGAGCCAATCCACATCAGCGCATAGGTAATGGGTAATTTTTTATAGAGCCCGCCGTAATTGCGCATATCCTGTTCATGATGCATCGCGTGGATCACCGCACCTGCACCCAGGAATAATAACGCCTTGAAAAATGCATGGGTGAACAAGTGAAAAATCGCCGCGCCGTATGCCGTTGCCCCAGCCGCAAAGACCATATAACCCAGCTGCGACATGGTGGAATAGGCAATCACTTTTTTAATATCAA
>DPZW01000139.1:495-637 GCA_003536545.1 Rhodospirillaceae bacterium | reverse complement strand
AGGCAATCACTTTTTTAATATCAAACTGACCGAATGCTATCGATGCTCCCACAAGCGCAGTCAGCGCACCCACGACAATCACAATATCCCGTGCAACTGGCGCAGCTTCCAAAAGCGGCGAAATCCGCACCAGCATAAAAAC
>DPZW01000139.1:0-271 GCA_003536545.1 Rhodospirillaceae bacterium | reverse complement strand
CCCGCCGTCACCATTGTTGCTGCATGGATGAGGGCAGACACGGGTGTTGGCCCCTCCATCGCATCCGGCAGCCAGGTATGCAAACCCAATTGCGCAGATTTACCCACGGCACCGATGAATAATAAAACGCAGGCCAATGTCATCGCATCAAACGGCACGCCCAGCAGCGAGAATAAACGCTGACTTCCCATCGCATTGGCTGCGCTGAAAACTTCGGAAAATTGCAGACTGCCGAATAGGGCAAAAACCGTAAAAATTCCCAATACGAATC
>DPZW01000093.1 GCA_003536545.1 Rhodospirillaceae bacterium | reverse complement strand
GGAGAATCCGGTTTTGTGCATCATTGGGTTGGACTGAAATGGCATGAAGATACCAATCGTGGTAGGTTCCACCTTCTATCCTCTGGATCTCGTCTTTATTCAGAAAGGTTGCGGCATTACGCGGTGCGGCCAGAAATTTTTCTTTTTCTGGCCCATCCAGTTTTTCAAACATGGCCAGTAGCTTTTCAGGTGCTGCATTGCTGGGCAGGGGGATTTCGTCGCCATTCACATCCGTTGTCCTATAATAGCGATAGGTGCTGAGGCCATGCTGCATGACGGCAGCGACGATTGCGCCGCCTGTCAATAAATCCACTTGATGTGCAGGGGACATAGATTCAATTAAATCCAAAAGCCGCATGGCCCGCTTTTCAGTTTGCACTTTGGCTGGACCATACTCGTCCTTGCGTGATGAACTTAGCAATCTATCGGTAATATCCGCGTTGCTTAATAATGCCACTGCGCGGTCGGGGTCATTTTTTGCCAGATGTCCCACCAGCGTCATGGCGCAGTTAGGATATTGGGTAACAAATTTTTCAATGTGGGTTAGGCCTGTTGTGGAAGCTTGTTCTTGCGGGAAGCTTTCAAGCATGTTTGTTAATCTCTCGGCTTGGCGCGAAGGAAAGACTATTCCTGCCAGGCGGCCAAAATAATAATCGCTAAGTCCTTGACGCATATAGATATCCCTTGAGAACAGGATATCATAATAGGGTGAAACTATTTAGATTTACTTAATATTGGCAAACTCCGCGCCGTATGCCGCCATCACTTGCCGCGCGTCATATGCTTTTTCCGATCCCGGTTCATTATAGCGGTAAAGCTTGACCAGAATATCGCCGCCCGCCTGCACCGCATATTGTCCGGTTGGCGGCGTATAAGGCGTGGTCGTCACACTGGCCTGTGGGCCGATGCCTGCAATGGTCACAATCTGCGCGCCACCGGTTTGACCCGCGTATTGTGTCTGGCTACTCACGCCATCGCCGCCAATAATTTGAAAACCATCGCGCTTTTGTTCGAGCGCGAGTTTCGCCGCGCGCCATAATGCCATGCGCTGCACTTTATCCGCCGGATGGCCGGTGCCGTTCACCTTCACTTGCCAAACCTGTTCCTGCATCTGATGCGCGTCATAACCTTCGCTGAGCTGCTGTGCGGCTGGGCGCGGATCATCCGCACAAGCGGCGAGGGTTAAAATCATAGCGGCGGCAAAAATTGTTTTTTTCATGATGGGGGATCCTTTTCTTGTCCTCAAACTATCACATGATGCGCTGGCGGCAAGGCTGTGCGGCGGCTGTTTTAGGCTCGCGCATGATTTATCTATACCGTAAGATTGCAGAAATGATTAAGGATTCGTGCAATGTCTGAAAAAATTTCATTCCTGGCCCAGGGCGGCGAGATTAATTTATTTGTACTGTTTGGCAGTATTTTGCTGTTGGGATTATTGGGCGGCGAATTGGCCAACCGCGTTAAGAATGTGCCGCGCATTTTTGGTTTTATTGCCCTGGGATTTATTCTAGGCCCCAGTGTGACGGGATTCCTGACGCCTGCCATGCTGGATATGTCGCGGGTTTTTGTGGATATGGCACTGGCAATTATTCTGTTCAAAATCGCGACATACATTGATATTCGATTAATCCGCAAACATTTGCCGGTTTTCTGGACATCATTGGCCGAAAGCGGTTTGACTTTTGTTTTTATTGCCGTGGGTTTGATTTTTCTGGGCTTCCCGCCCGTGCAGGCTGTGATGGCGGGTGCGATTGGCATGTCGTCTTCACCGGCCGTGATTTTGCTGGTGATGCGGGAATTGAAAGCCCATGGCCGCGTGACAATTTTTGCGATTAATCTGGTTGCGCTGAATAATTTATTATCATTCACGATGTATATTGTGCTGCTGCCAATTCTGCATGCCAGCAATTCTGCCAGCCTGTTGACCATTATCCTGCAGCCGATTTACAGTTTTGCGGGCGCGCTTGCGCTCGCGTGGCTACTGGGGCGCGGCGCGATTTATATGATGCGCTGGGTCGGACATAATCACGATAATGTTTTTCCAATTTTTATGGGTTTGCTTGCGCTTGCACTGGGGCTGGCGGAATGGCTGAATTTTTCCATGCTATTGACTGTTCTGGGTTTTGGCGTTTTTGTGTTCAATCAAAACAAACATGATCCCGAAGCACAGGCACGCATCCAGGATGATCTCTTTACCAACGGCCAGTTATTTTATGTTTTGTTATTCGTGATTGCTGGTGCAAATTTGCATTTCGAAGAATTGATGCACGTCGGCTGGCTGGCGGTTGCTTTTGTGCTGCTGCGCCAGGCAGCCAAAATGATTGGTGTTATGGCCAGCGCGCGTTATCACCAGATTGACATGAAATCTGCAGTCTATGCGAGCCTGATGCTCACGCCCATGGCGGGGCTGGCCATTGGTCTGACGCAATCCACCTATAATCTCTACCCGGAATTCAGCAGTGAGCTCACCGCGTTGATTTTGGCCTCTGTGGCGATCCTAGAGACCGTGGGGCCGATTGTGACGGAATTTGCGATGAAGCGAACGGGCGAAGTTGGTGCGGACCAGAGCATTGATCATTGAACTATATCGGGCCATATTCGTTCATTACTAAGTCGTTCATCCAGAGGAGATTATCATGAAAACATTATACACAGGCATTGCCACTGCGGTCAGCGGCCGCGAAGGCAAAGTGGAAACCAGCGATCAGTCTATTTCAACGACATTGGTCAAGCCCGGTTCGGGCGGCAAAGGCACGAACCCTGAACAATTATTCGCAGCCGGCTACGCAGGTTGTTTTGGCGGCGCGGTGGGTTTTCTGGCCAAGCAACGCAATCTGGATGTGGGCAATGTCGCCGTGACGGGCGAGGTGAGTTTGAATCAGGATGAAGATAACGGATTTGTATTGAGCGTGACATTGGATGTGGCTTTGCCAAATCTGGCGAAGGATGAGGCAGAAAATTTAATTCATGCTGCGCATCAGTTTTGCCCATACTCCAAAGCCACACGCGGGAATATTAACGTGACGCTCAAGCTGAATGGTGCGCCTTTGGCGGCCGGTTCGGCTGTCGGCGCGGCCGCGTAATTTGCTGCGGCAGTGGACGGCGTTTTTTCCCTTGCGCAAATCATAGGCTATATTGCCTTTGCGGTCACGGTGCTCGCGTTCTGGCAGAAGCGGGATAAACCACTGTTGTTATTGAATGCGCTGGCCTGCGTTTTTTGGGTCATTCATTATTTTATGCTGGGGGCATGGGTGGGTGCAATGACCGAAGCCCTGGTGGGTGTGCGTTCCTATATGTCGGCCTATATGACAGACATCAAACATAAACATATGGCGGCGGCGGGTTTTATGCTGGCCTTTATATTGGTTGGCATTATCGGCTATCGCGGCTGGCATGATGTGCTGAATGTGGTGGCATGTATTTGCGGCACTTTGTCCATGGTTTACCTGACAGATTTTCGCCTGCGTTACGGCATGCTGGTCGCCAGCGGTTTGTGGCTGATGTATAACGGTCTGGTGGGTTCGATGGGCGGCGTGATGGCGGGATTAATTCTGGTGCTGACACAATTGCTGACTTTAATCCGGATGTATCGGGACAGAGCCGCATGATCAATTTACTCACGATTTCCCGGGTTTTCCTGCTGCTGCCGCTGGCCTGGCTAATGCTGGGCGGTGAGAAATCATGGTCAGTAGTGGCATTATTTATCATCGCCGGATTAACCGATTTTCTGGATGGTTTTCTGGCGCGGCGTTTGGGTAAAACTTCTACTTTCGGTGCATTGCTCGATCAGATTTGCGACAAGATTTTTATCATTGGCATCTTGGTGTTGATGGTGGCCGCTGGATATTTGCAGCAATGGATGTTGGGGCCTGTGCTGTTAATCATCGCGCGGGAATTTGCCGTTGCAGGTTTGCGTGAATATGCGGCGCAGCAGAAAAAAAATATCCCAGTCGATAAGCTGGGTAAAATTAAAACTGCCATGCAGTTTCTAGCCATCACTTTGATGTTATTGCCTGCGGCTTGTCATTTCTGCGTCATCCTTAATCATGCGGGTGCAGTTTTATTATGGCTTGCGGCAGCCATGGGGATTTACAGCGCGGCGCGGTATTTCAGCGCAGTAAAATCGCCGGAATAACTTCGTCCGGCCCAAGGTCAGCCAGGTTATCCCGTTGCAAAAACGCCGTGCGTGGCCCCAGGGGACGCGAATGCGAAGGCAAAGAATCATTTGAAAACAATGACATAGAAGGACATCCGGCCGCCGCGATCAGATGCATGGGGCCGGTATCATTGCCCACTGCACCCGCAGCGCGGCGCGCGAGTGCGGCGATATCAAACAGATTGGTCTGGCCGGTCAGGTCAATCACGCCCGGTGTGGTGGATTTGATTTCTGTATTGATTTCTTTTTCTGCATCCGCGCCGATTAGAACGGGCATGAGGTTTTGCGATAATAAATATTCACATAGCTTGGCGTAATGCGATGGCGGCCAGCGTTTCTTGGGCCGTGTGGGCGCAGCCCCTGCACAAATCAAAACAAATTTTTCCGCCAGATTATAGCGCGCAATATCCGCATCCAGCCATGTCAAATCCGGAAATGGCGTTTCGGCAATGCCCGCAATGCGCAATTGTTCGCGGCGCATATCCCATGCATGGAGTTTTTCACGCCCTGCGCCGTGGTGGCGGAATGTCGCGCCAAAAGCCTTGCCAGCCCATTCAGGATAAGGGCCTGGGAAAAATAAACGAAAATAAAAATTGGTACGATCGTTGGTTTGCAGATCATAGACGCGGGTAAAATTTTTGCTGCGCAATTGCGCGCGCAGTTTCAGCCAGCCGGGGATGTCAAAAAATTTGGGCCGCGTATCGATAATAATCTCATCAAACCAGCCGGATTTCTCCGCCATGGCCGTGAAAGATTTGGTGGTGAGCAGCGTGATTTTGGCATGGGGATGATGGCAACGGATGGCGGCAAAGGCTGCAAAACACATAATAAAATCACCCAGCGCGGAAAGCTTGATGACCAGAATATTTTCACGCGGCCTGCTGTTCATCCCGTACTTCCGAGAGCAATTGATTGTAAAGCGCGAGTGTGGCTTCACACATATTCTGCTTGGTGAAATTCGCCGCGACATGGCCCATGCCGCGTGCGCCAATGCTGCGGCGTGCCTCGTCGGTTGTGTTCAGCGCATCCTTGATTGCTTCCGCGCATTCTTCCTTGTCATGTGGCGAGAAGAGCCAGCCGGTGAAATTTTTATCGGGTGCAGCGATGATGGTTTCCGCCGCGCCGCCGTGGTTAGAGGCCACAATTAATCGTCCCATTGCCTGGGCTTCCACTGGTACACGGCCAAAAGCTTCGGGATCCTGTGACGGGCAAACCACGACGTCCGCCACGCGGTAAGCGGCCGGCATATCATCGCAATCGGGCATGAGTCTGACCCGGCCTTCAAGCCCAAGGGCCGTGACGCGCGCAGCCACTTCGTCGCGGTATTTGCTATGGCCGTGGTCGGATCCCATCATCACGCAAAACCAGTTTTGATCCTTAATCTGCGCAAGCGCATCAAGCAAAAACATCTGGCCTTTCCAGCGCGTGAAGCGGCCGGGCAAAAGAATGAGCGGCATATGTTCCGGTGCATGCCAGCTGCGCAATAATTTAATGCTGCGTTCATCGGATACGCGGTAGGGGTCAAAACGCACCATATCAATCCCGCGCGGGATGACGGTGATTTTATCATCCGCCACCTGATATTCTTTTTGCATATGTTTTTTGATGAATTCGGAAATCGCAATCACGCGCTCACCCAATGTCATCACACGGTTATAATTGCGTTTGAATTTACCCCATAGGCCGCCACCCATATTATAGGTGCCGTGAAAGGTGGTGATGAAATGCACAGGCATATTTTTCGCACGCAGTTTCTGCCATGCTTTGTAACCTGCCCATGCCGGCGCGCGCGAGCGCGCGTGAATAATATCAATTTTATGTTCGATCACTATTTTTTGAATCGCATGCGCATTGGATGCAATCTGCCACGGCATCTTACCACCCAATGGCAGGTCAATATGTTTCGCGCCCGCCTGATTTAATTCATGCAGCAGTTTCGCTGAAGCCGAACCGCCCGCGGATGCCACATAAGCGCGAAAGCCATCCTTTACCAGCGCAGCTGCAATATCGACGGTGCCACGCTCAACCCCGCCCGAAATCAGGGCGGGCAGGAGTTGCAGAACGGCAGGGGTTTCGTTAGTCATGATTCATCTATCGCTGGGGTTTATTTATTAGGTTTATTGAGCTGATTAGTAAAGCGACCCGAAGTCGAAACAAGCTATTTATTTAAGTGGATAACATAAGCACGATGCCCGCCTAGGCGTTTATCACCCGCCTGTTGCGCGGTTAGAAGGCCGGCCGAGGTATGCAAGATGTTCAGTCTATCGGTGCGGGCTGCAAGCTCTAGTGCGTCATTTGCACTCACAGGAATTTTCTCACCATTTCGTGACACAGGTTTGATTTTCAGAATAACTGGTTTCTGATCGGGCCAGTACATGGGGCTGGCTTTTATCTGTTTATAACTTCCATGATCAATAATTTCGCAGCCTTGCATAATTTTTTCTGCCAATAACAAGGATGCAAGATTCCATGCAAGCTTGCTATGACTGCTCGTGAATTCACAAGCTCTGTTATCTTGTGCCCTCATTAAATTCACAATAAAAGCTATATCAGCTCCCGCTGGCAGCATGTAATAAACTCCATAAAATGATGACCTTTTATATGCGTTCAGTGCTTTTCAAAGCAAGCAATTCTTGATTATTGCTGCATAATAGTTAGATTAACCGCATGTTTGCGCAGCAAAGCCTATCATCTGGCCACATTAGTTACTTACAGCAAAGCGGCGCACAGCCGGGGGTAATCTTCCTGCACGGCTTCAAGTCTGACATGCTGGGCGGGAAGGCGACCGCGCTGGCAGAATTTTGCACGGCGCGCGGACAAGCATTTTTGCGATTTGACTGCCGCGCACATGGGCAGTCTGATGGCGATTTTTCAGATTTCACCATCGGCGGCGCGCTGGAAGATACGCTGCATATGCTGGATAATTTGACGACCGGGCCGCAGATATTGGTGGGATCATCGATGGGCGGTTGGCTGGCATTTTTATGTGCATTGCATCGCCCTCAGCGCATCAAGGCCATCATCGGTATCGCACCTGCACCAGATTTTACCGATCAAATTTACCATGATGACCTGAATGATGTGCAGCGTGCGGAATTAAAGGCAACAGGGCAGACATTTATGCCATCGGAATATGGCAAGCCATATTTGATTACTAAAAAACTCATCAATGACGGCCGCAATCATTTTGTGATGGATCGCCTGGGGGACATCAAATGCCCGCTGCGCATTTTGCACGGCCAACAAGATGTGGATGTGGACTGGCGGCAATCCGAAGAAATTATTCGCCGCTGGGGCGGTGATGCCCAAGTCACCTTTATCCCGGATGGAGACCACCGGCTGTCGCGCGCAGATGATCTGGCGGAGCTGCAGCGTATCACGGCGCAATTGCTCGCGCCTGCTTAACGGCCTAGAATAACCCCGATTCCCATTCTCCCGGAGCTTTCAGTTTTTTATGTTGGTTTATAGTAATGATTAAGCATTGGCATGATTTATCCGACCTGCCGCCCGAAGCGCAGGGGCAGGTGGTGGCTATCGGCAATTTTGACGGGGTGCATCTGGGCCATCAGGCGGTGATTACAGTGGCACAACGCGAAGCGCGTTCATTGAGCACCGGCATTGCCGTGCTGACATTCTCGCCGTCGCCGCGCCGTTTTTTCCAGCCGGATGCACCGCCCAGCGAGCTGACGCCACTCCCCGCCCGCTCGCGGTTTTTTAATCAG